>NZ_SRLW01000362.1:0-8944 GCF_006518215.1 Myxococcus sp. AB025B | reverse complement strand
CGCCGAGCGCACGCCGGAGGCCATCCTGGACGACATCCCGGACGGCGACGGTCCCCGCAGCGACGCGGGCACCAATCCTCTTCCCGACCTCTACTGGACCGCCTTCCCGGGCAGCCTGGAGGAGGAGAAGGACTGACTTCACGGCCGGCCCGAGGGGGCTTTCCCGAACCCTCCAGGTCCCCTCGGGCCACGGCCTCTTCTTGATTGAGTGTCTGGCGACCCCGCGCGCAATCCCTCACGCCCCGTCTGGAATGTCAGCCCCTCCCTGTACTGTGTGCTCATTCGCCAGCACATCCAGGGGGAGGAAACTCCATGGCGGAAGTCCGTGAGCTGCCTCGTGTATCCGTGAACAAGCTGGGTGAGTACCTCACCGCCACCCCGGCTCGTCGCAAGCGCATCATCTACGACCAGAAGCACCCGCCCGAGCAGCAGTATCTGCGCTACCCGGAGGCGTCGCTCGCCATCACGGACTTCCTGTGTCGTGACCTGGACCCGGCCATCCTCCGCGAGCACCAGCGCCGCTTCGCGTGCAGCGTGCCGCAGTCGGAGTTCGAGGCGCAGCGGCTGCATCTGTGCTCGGAGGCGCTGGAGCGCTTCGCGGACCTGGTGCCGTGGCTGGGACTGGAGGACACCATCATCAGCCCCGTGGGCGCCGAGCCTCCCGTGCTCGAGATGGCGGGCGTCACCATCAGCGTGCGGCCGGAGGTGGTGCTCCAGCGCATGGACCGACATGGCAATCCACGCGTGGGCCTGATGAAGCTCTACTTCTCCAAGCACCATCCGCTGGATGAGCGCTCCGGGCAGTACATCGGGACGATGCTGCAGCGCTTCGCCGAGCAGCACCTGTGTCAGCTGGGTCCGTCGGACCACCGGATGGTGCAGGTGGTGGACGTGTTCGCGGGCACCCTCTTCACCGCGCCCCGCGCGCATATCCGCCGACTCAGTGACGTGGTGCTCGCGTGTGAGGAAATCGCGGAGCGCTGGGCCGTCCACTGAACGAGCATTCGCTGCACGGCGTCCGCGCTCGGAGCGCGGTGGAAGATTTCAGTGGGCTCGAGTGAGTCGTGAGACACGGTGAGTCATGTGAAACATGACGCTTCCCGGGCTTCCGGGCGGGGCCTACGCTCCGGCGCACCGGTCGATTCGGCGACCGGCCTCACCCCTACGGGAGACGCATCATGAAGAGCCACAAGGTGAAGACTTTGAAGGAGCTGTTCGTGAAGGACCTCGCCCGCATCCACGGAGGCGATGGCAGCGCCACGTCCACCTCCACCGAGACGCAGAGCACCTCGCCCCAGGTCTCCACCACGCAGGCCTGTTGCGAGGAGAAGAACGACCCCTGCTGCTAGAGCGCGGTCGTCCTTCGGTTCGCTGAAGCTCGCGCGTGTCTCCCTTGCTGGGGGCACGCGCGTTTCGTTTCGCGGGGGCCCGTGTCGGGCCCTCCCCGCGGTCGGGGGGCGTGTCCGGTGCAGGGCGGCGCGGGTGTTGGCTCGTGGGAGGTCGGCGTGCGCGGCCGATGGGAAGCGGACACTCGGGTGGGTCCGCGTGGGTGTGGCGGGTTGGTGGAGCGCGGGGCCATCACCAGCGTGCGCCGCATGGCGCATCGAGGGATGGACAACGGCAAGGATGAGGCGCGGGGGGCCGCCGCTCGGCCCGGCATGGAGACGGCTCGGCCGGCGGACGCGGCGCCGCCTGGGTCTCGCGAGCGGAGTGAGTCCGATGTGTCGGGCTGGAACCCCGCTCGGGATGAGGCGCCTTCGTCGCGCGAGGGGCGCTATCACCGCGCCGCTTCGCTGCGCATGGCGCAGCCCCGGACGGCGGTGGAGGACCGCTCCGACGAGGCGTGGGCGAGCGGAGGAGTCCAGGGCGGGCCCTATGGGCGCGATGACCGGGATGACCGCTACGCCACGGGCGTGGGGCCTCGGGCGCGCATGGGGACGCAGGACCGGGAGCTTTCGCCCCAGCCCGCGGATTACCGGTCCTGGAACCGGGAGGGGTACGGCGGCGAGGAGTCGCGGATGCGTGGGGACGCGCCGCGCTCGGTCTCGGGTTGGCGGGCTCACGAGGAGGCGCCGCTGCCGCTGGAGACGAGCACGCTCCATGAGTCGCCGCGCCGGAGCGAGGGACGCGCGTTCCACACGGGCGATGTCGACACGGAGCTGGGGCTCGCGGAGGAGACGCTCGAGTTCGAGGCGCGCTCCCACGTGAGCCGCCCGGGTGAGCGCGCTGGGAGCGGATGGCGTGGCGGTCGCGACCTGGCCGCGCCTTCGCGTCGGCACTCCGACCCGGAGCGCGCAGAGGGTGGATGGCGCGGCGCCTCGCCCTCACGTCAGCACTCCGATTCGGAGGGTGGCGTGCGCGGCGGTCGCGACCTCTCCGCTCCTTCGCGTCAGCACTCCGATGAGGAGCGCTCCGAGGGTGGATGGCGCGGCGCCTCGCCCTCACGTCAGCATCCCGATTCGGAGGGCGGCGGTCGCGACCTCTCCGCGCCTTCGCGTCAGCACTCCGATGAGGACTGGCGCGAGGGGCGCGAGATGTCCGCGCGGTCGCGTGAGCGCTCCGGGGTGGTGCGTTCGGAGGAAGGCGCGCGAGGCGTTTCTCGTTCGGAGCGTCGAGAGGGGTCCGCGGTCCCTTCGCGCTCGGAGCGCACGTTCGTCGCGGACCACCTCCGCGAGGACCGGAGCCAGGACTATCGCGCGCCACCGCTCGGGATGTCCCAGCGCTGGCAGCGCGAGCCGCTGACGGCTCGCGACGTGATGACGCGCAACGTGCGCTCGGTGCGGCGTGACAGCCCGCTGCGCGAGGTGGCGCGCATCATGAAGGACGAGGACTGCGGCGTCGTCCCCATCATCGACGAGCAGGGCCGCCTGGTCGGGCTCGTCACGGACCGGGACCTCGCGCTGCGCGCCTTCGCCGGTGGCACTTCACCGGAGCAACTGCGCGCCGCGGACGTGATGACCGAGGACGTGGAGGCGGTGACGCTCGACGAGAGCCTGCATGGCCTCATCGACATCATGGCCCGCCGGCAGATTCGCCGGCTCCCCGTCATCGAGCGCGATGACCGGCTCGTCGGCATCATCTCGCTGGGAGACATCGCCCAGCGCGCCGACACGGACGAGGAGCTGCAACGCGCCCTGGAGCGCATCTCCGCGCGCCGCTCGTTCTGGACGCGGCTGCGCTGAAGTCACTTCGAGGAAGCGGAGCTCACGTCGCCATCAGTCGGCGGAGCTCCGCGTCCTCGACCCACCACACGCTGGACACGGGAATCACATAGAACCCGATGTCCGCGAGCTCGAGGAGCGCGGGCGGAACCCAGCCGTAGACGAGGCCACCGTGGACCTCTCCGTAGCCGTCCTTCCACTCGCTGTCGTGCGCGAACCAGGTGTCCCAGCCGGGGATGTCGTAGTCATCCAGGTAGCCGTTCGACGGCGCCGTCGCCGCACCGCACAGGTCCGAGTTGAAGTCCGTCGCGAACACCCGACCGCCCATCAAGTCTCCGAGTGGCGGCAGCGGCAGGTTCATCCGCTCGAGCTCCCGGCGACGTCGCTCGACGATGAAGCCCACCGCCTCCGCGGGAACTGCTGGTGCGCTCAACAACTGGTTCACCAGCGTGTCACCGTCATGCCCGCAGACCGGCGGCATCAGCTCCACCGAGCGCGTCGTCACCCCGGCCCTGGCGGCCTCGGCGCGTGGCAGACACCACGCGATGGTCTCCGCCAGTCGCCGCTTGAATCCTGTCACCATGCGCGCCTCCCGCTCGCCAGACGCGAGTCTCGCGCCCGTGCGAGCAGGGAGTCCACGAAGACCGGGAGCATCGGAGGCTCCGGCGAGGTCGCGCGGCGTCGAGCCCCAGCCCAAAGGGCCCGCCTCATATGGACAGCGGGCCCAGACGCGGAAGGAGGGCCCCTCCGCGCCGGGTTTCACCGTACGCCTGACACCACCACCGCGTCCGTCGTCTCCGTCACGGTGAACTTCTTGAGGGGCAAGGTCGCCAACCCTTGAATCCGATCTCCCTGAGCCGTGAACGTGGAGTTGTGGCAGTAGCAAATTAGCCCCAGCTCGCTCGGGTTCGAGGACACTTCGCATGCTTGATGCGAGCAAATGGAGTCCACGGCAGACAACGCCCCATCCGCAAGTCGGAATACGAAGATCTTCTTCCCATAGCCGCGGGGGACGCCCTCCACCACACTGCCGTTGTCCTTGAGCGTGGGGAACTGCGAGAAGGGCAGCCGCACCTCGCCGTTCACCGCCGAGGGGAAACCATCCTGGCCGGCGCGCAGCTCGATGGTCAGCTCCTGGTTGCCCGGGTTGTACGTGGAGGTGAACTTGCGCAGGCCCACCGTGGCCGGCCGCTGCGTCACCGCGCCGTCGATGGGGTTGAACTTGGACAGGTGGCACGGGCACACCACCTCGCGCCCATCGAAGCCGAGCGGGCACGCGGCGTGGGTGCACAGGTTGGACAGCACGGAGAAGGTGTCCTGCCCGGAGTGCGTCACCAGCAGGTCCGTCTCCTCGCCCGCCACACGCAGCGTAATCGCGCCGCCCACGCGCTCCAGGTCCGGATAGCGCGAGACCTGCAGCGTCACCACGCCCGCGTCGCTGGCCGTCACGTCCGTCACCGGCGCCGGGTCGATGTCCGGCGCGCAGCCCGGCAGCGCCGTCGCCGCCGCGCCCGCGGCGCTCGTGCCGAGGATGCCCTTCAGGAAGCCACGTCGCGACGTGCTCACGTCCCCTCCACCACGAAGACCAGCTTGGGCTCCAGCACCAGCTTGTCGTCCACCTTCACCATGAGCAGCGACGGGCGCTCCAGCTTGAACTGCTCCAGGCTGATGGTGAACGAGCCCTCCGTCGTCACCTCCGTGGCGGACTTGAACAGCACCGTCACCGGCACCTCCACGCTCTGCTTCTCACCGTGGAAGAGCAGCTGGCCCTTGAGCGTCACCTGCACCTTCGAGGGGAACGTCGCGGGCACCTTCACGCCCGGCGCCACGCCCTTGAAGTCGACGATGGGGTACTTGGCCACCTCCGTCACCTCCCACATGTGCTGGTCGCGGTTGGCGTTGCCGGAGTCGAAGTCCTTGATGTTGGCGCGCACGGCCACCTGCAGCGTGCCGTCCGCCTTCAGCAGGGCCTTGCCGTCGCTGGGCTTCGCGGTGCCGACCACCTCGTGCGCGGGGTGGTGCAGCTTGTAGGTGAGCGTGCTGGCGTCCTTCTTGAGCGCGTACGTCTTGGCTCCACCCTGGGCCAGGGCGGGCACGGAGAGCAGCAGGGTGGCGAGCAGCGCGAGTCGTCGAACAGTCATGTCCGTCTCCAGGAGATGCAGAGGGCATCCCTCCGAGGCCAACGGCGCTCGGGGGGAAAGATTCAGAAGAAGAGGGTGAAGATGCCGGCCGTGACGGCCCCGAGGGTGGTGTAGCCGACCACCTGGTGCGCGGTGGCCAGGTCCGTCTCCGACAGCCGGCCGAAGCGGTCCGTGGCCATGATGCCGAGGATGATCTGCGCGATCATCCCCGCGGTGGCCAGGGACATGAAGAGCTTGTGGAAGGAGATGGTGTCCCACTCGGCGTTCTGCTTCTCGAAGGGCTCCGGGGCGAGCAGGCCGAGCAGGCCCACCGAGGCGAAGACCACGGAGGTCCCCACGGCGAAGCCGCGGTGGAGCCCCAGCAGGTTGCGGTCATCGCCGCCGCCGCGGAACGAGTCGTTGAACTGGAGCTGGCCAATCACCGTGGTGGTGACCAGGCCCGCGGCCAGCGCGAAGCCCAGGCCCTGGTGCAGCTTGAGCATGGTGCGGCGCCGGTCCAGGCGCTTCTGCAGCTCCGGGTCCACCTGGGCGGCGGCGACGTCCTCGGCGGGCTCCAGGAGGTCGAAGTCCAGCGAGGGGTCCTCGGCCGGAGGGGACTGCTCCTCGGCGGGGGCCTGCTTCGTGGGCGCGTCCTTGGCGGGCGGCGACTTCTTCTGTTGGGCCTGGGCGGTGGTGGTGGACAGCAGCGATAGGATGACGAGGACGGCGGCGAGACGGTTCATCAGTGGGTATCCGTGAAGGGCTCGTGGCGGAGGGGCGGACAGGTGCGGCAGGGGTGCCGGGGGCCTGCTTCCATCATGCCGGCGTGACTCACGAAGAACCCGGAACCGATTGCAAAGTCGCCGCAACGGGGACCGGCCAGGGGTTTCGTGGACGCGATGGTGGAAGGCGAGCGGCGGCCGGAGACGGCCTGCATGAGGGGACCCGAACGAAACCTCCCAACCAGGTGGTGACCCCGGAAGCATGACTCCGAGGCCCAGGGGCGACGGTAGCGCCACACTCCGCGTTGCGGAAGCCGCATGAGTGGGCGCCGACTCTGTCCGACAGCCACCTTCCTCCGGGCTCGGGGTCGGAAGACCCCGGCCGGTGTGTTCACTGCCCGCGCGGGGGACTGACGGGCGCCCGACAATCATCCGTCCGGGGCCGGAAATCCGGCTCCGGATGCGTTTCAGTGGAGGCAGCCCGGGGTGTCACCTGCGCCGTCGGGCAGCCGCGCATGGAGAAGCATTCGTCCGTCAGCCTCCGCTTGCCTCCTCCCGACGAGGGCCCGGGTCCCGGCGTGGAACTGCTGGCGGAGAGCCGCCGCGCTCGCGCCAGCGCCGAGCTGGCCAGCGCGCGCATGCGAAGTCTGCAGTCGCTCACGCTCGCCCTCTCCGGCGCCCTCACCTCCGAGGACGTCGCCCGCGCCGTCGTCGTGGAGGCCGTGCGCACCCTGGAGGCCCAGACCGGCGGCCTCTACCTGCTGGAGGCCCGGGGCTCCACCCTGGAGCTGGTCCACACCGTGCGCTGCCCCCCGGCCATCGAGGCCGCCTTCACCCACGTCCCCCTGGGCGCCAACGTCCCCGTGGCCGAGGCCGTGCGCACCCGCGCGCCCCTGTGGCTGTCCGACTTCGCCACCCTGGCCGAGCGCTTCCCCATCGCGGCCGTCCCCGCCCGCCCCGAGCACGGAGACCTGTCCATCGCGTGCCTGCCCCTCATCGCCCGCGACAGGACGGTGGGCTGCCTCACGTTCATCTGGGGCCGCGCGCACGACTTCGACGAGGAGGAGCGCGCCTTCATCGACATGCTGGCCCAGCAGGCCACCATGGCCCTGGAGCGGGCCCGGCTGCTCGCCGCCGAGCGCAGCCAGGTGGAGCGCGTGGGCCTGCTCCAGCACGCCACCGCCATGCTCGCCACGTCGCTGGACCTGGGCCACACCCTGCGCGGCGTCGCGCTGGGCCTGGTCCCCACCCTGGGCGACTTCTGCATCATCGACGTGATGGGGCCGGACCACGAGGTGCGCCGCACCTTCCACGCCGCCACCCCCGAGTGCGCCGGCCTGCTCGCCGCCAGCCACTGGCGCCCCCCGGAGCGCCCCGGCACGCCCATCTGCGCGCTCGCCAGCGGCCAGCCCGTCTTCGCCCCCCAGGTCGACGCGGCCTGGGTGGAGTCCACCGCGTGCGGGCCGGAGACGCTCGCCCTGCTGCGCACCCTGGCCCCCACGTCCTGGCTGTCCGTCCCGCTGGACACGCCCGAGGGCGTGCTCGGCGCCCTCACGCTGGGCCACTGCCTGTCCGGCCGGCACCACACGGCCGAGGACCTGGAGCTGGCGATGGAGCTGGCCCGCCGCGCCAGCGCCGCCGTGCAGAACGCCCACCTGTTCCACCAGACGCAGCAGGCGCTCCAGCTGCGCGACGAGTTCCTCGCCATCGCGAGCCACGAGCTGAACACGCCGCTGACGGCGCTGAAGCTCCAGCTGTCCCGGCTGCGGCGCATGTCCTCGGACGGCGAGGTGCGGGCGCGCACCACGTCCGCCGTGCAGCAGGTGGACCGGCTGGGCCGGCTGGTGCGCGAGCTGCTGGAAGTGGCCCACCTGTCCGAAGGCCGGCTGCACCTGACGCCCGAGCCCGTGGACCTGGTGGACGTGTGCCGGGAGGTGCTCACGCGCTTCACCGAGGAGAAGGAGCGCGCGGGCGCCACCATCTTCCTGCGCGCCGACGGCGCCGTGTCCGGGCGCTGGGACGCCTCGCGCGTGGACGGCATGGTGACGCACCTGCTGTCCAACGCGCTCAAGTACGGCCTGGGCCGCCCGGTGGAGGTGGAGGTGACCTGCATCCCCGGAGACCTGGCGCGGCTGGTGGTGAGGGACCGCGGCATCGGCATCCCCGCCGAGCAGCTCGCCCACCTGTTCCAGCGCTTCGGCCGCGCGGTGCCACTCAGGCACTACGGCGGCTTCGGCCTGGGGCTGTGGTTCTCCCGGCAGGTGGTGGAGGCCCATGGAGGGCACATCCACCTGGAGAGCTCACCCGGGCTGGGCACCACCGTCACCGTGGAGCTGCCCAGGACGCCGGAGACGACTTGAGCCCCAGGCCCGCTCACGCCGGTGCGGTGGAGGGCACCTGGGAGCGCTGCGCGGTGCCGTGCGCCAGCTCCTCCCCCAGCGCGTGCGGGTCGAAGTACGCGTAGAAGCGGCGGATGTGCTCGCCATCCCACTCGAGGATGGAGACGCCCTCGTAGGCCACGGCCGCGCCGTTCTGCGCGGTGCCATGGGACTCCCACTCGAGCGCCACCCGGTCCCCCGCCTCAATCATGTTCCGGAAGGACGACTTCACCTGGCGCAGCGTGGCCTTGTACTCGCGCCAGAACTGACGCGCGCCCTGCTTCCCCTTGAACACCCGGGAAGAGGCCAGGTTGCTCACATGGGCATCGTCGCTGAAGAGCGCGACGAGCGCCTCCAAATCGCCGTCCTCCTCCAGGCTCGAAAGTGCCTCCACGAACCGCTGCGCTCGCTCCGTCGCCATGCGCGTGTCCTCGCTCGCCCCTGGGTGGAAGGGGGGCCCATGGAAGGAGACTGCGCATGCGCCATCCCGTTCGCGCCGAACCCGAAGGTGGAGGGCGGCGTGACGGTGGACCCGGACGTGAGCCGCTTCAACGAGGCGGAGA
>NZ_SRLW01000361.1:0-8985 GCF_006518215.1 Myxococcus sp. AB025B | reverse complement strand
CCACCTCGCGCACCGCGCCGGGCGCCAGGAACACCGCCGCCCGGGTGAAGGGCACCAGCGGCAGATAGGCCGCGTCCAGCCCCAGCGCCCCCACGTCCGTGACGATGGCCGCGCCGAACGCGTCCCGGGGCAGCCCGAAGCGGCTCAAGTCCACGTTGAGCGTCACCGCCAGGAACGACACCCACCGGGTGAAGCCCCGCATCAGCGGCCCAGGCATCCGCTCCACCCAGCGCCACCCCCGCGAAGCCGCCGCCACGTCGCGCGGCCCCGCCTCCAGCTCCGCGGCGATGTCCCGCAGGCCCTTGAGGTCCGCGTCCGCCACCCGCACCGCACTCCACCGCGCCTCCCCACCCGAGGTGTCCCGCAGCAGCGCGGCCACCGTGGCGCGCTCGCGCAGGTAGAGCCGGTGGAAGCGCAGCACCGCGTTCGCGTCGGGACAGCGGCGCAGCGCCACCGCCAGGGCCTTGAGCACCAGGTGCGTCACCGTCAGCCGCGTCCCCGTGCCCCGCTGGAAGGCGTCCATGTAGGCCAGCGCCCGGTCCATCCGGACCGTGAGCGAGCCGTAGACGGTGGGGTCATACGGCGCCGCCCAGCTGCCGAGGGCCAGCTTGCGGAAGCTGGAGATGCGCGGCTTGGGTCTCAGCTCCAGGTGCGCCATGTCAGGCGGGTCCTCGACGGGGAAATCGATGGCGGCGCAGCATCGCGGCTCGCGACGGGGCGGGGAAGACCCCGACCGGCCGGACGCCGGGCTTCGTGGAGATTTCCACCAGTCCCCCGCGCACGGACGAGGCAGGGAGGCGGTGAACCCCGCGCACGCCCCCAGCGCACCCTTGACGCGCCTGTACTGGACGGTAGGCTGCCCCGCTTTTTGCAGATCCCTCCCGTGGAGGTCGTCCCGTGTCGTTCCTGGTCATCGCCCTGGCAGTCGGGCTCGCCATCTCGCTGTATTTCAACCTCTTCGGCGGCGCGAAGCAGGCCGCGCTCCCGTCGTCCTCCTCTGCCTCCACCAACGCGCCCCGCGTGGAGCTGGAGGCCGACCACAAGGCCGCGCGCGCTCGCGCCGAGGCGGAGCTGCAGCGCAAGCAGAAGGAGCTCGACGAACAGCGGGTCCAGCTGCAGGAGGTGAAGGAGCAGCTCAAGCAGACCAAGCGCAAGGTCTTCGAGCAGAAGGAGTCCGACAAGGGTTCCAATGACCTGGCCAAGGCCCGCGCCGAGGTGGAGCGCAACGCCTCCATCCAGCTGGAGCAGACCCGCCTGGAGCTGGCGCAGGTGCTCACCGAGAACCAGCGCCTGAAGGCCGAGTCCGAGGGCAAGGGCCGCCGCCGTGAGACCCAGGCTCCCGCGCCCGTCGCCGCCCCCGCGCCGCAGATTTCTGCCCCCGCCAAGGAGGGTGAGTCCGTCGTCGCCGCCGCCGTGCCGGTGGTGCCCTCCGCCGAGGCCGCGCGCGAGGACCGCACGCCCCGCCGCGTCATCCGCGAGCTGAGCGAGGCGGACAAGGAGAAGATGGACCGGCTGGAGCAGGCGGCCAACAAGGACCGCGCTCGCGCCGTGGAGCTGGAGAAGGAAGTGCGCCGGGTCAAGGGCCGCGCGGAGACGCAGCAGCGCGTCTACACCGTGACGAAGCACGACCTGGACCTGATGAAGGACAAGTACAAGGCCCTGGAGAAGCGCCTGAACCGGACGCTGCTCGAGCGCGACCTCATGCGCCGCGCCATCAAGGACCTGGAGAAGAAGACGGGCATCCTCGCCGAGCGCACCGAGCTCACCCCCGAGGAGATGGCCGCCAGCGACCAGCGCACCGAGGAGACCTCGCGCGTGCGCGCCGAGTCCGAGGCCCAGGCCGCCGCCCAGCAGCAGGCCACCGAGGCCCCCGCCGCCACCGACTCGCACGCCGCCGACGGCGAGGCCAAGTCCGCGCAGCAGGCCTGAGCCCCGCGCCGCGCCTGTCGAGCCCGAGGGGCTCGGTCTTCCGGGACATCCGTTCCGGTGGGCCGGGCCCTTCGTCGTTCACACAGCCCCGCGCGCGCCGAGGCGTCACTCACACCCGTCCGTCGGGGGCGCTCCGTCGCCGGACTGCCGCGTCACCAGCCCCTCCTGGAGCTTGCCCATCAGCCGCTGCAGCTCCGTCACCTCCGAGGCGGGCAGGTATTCCCCCAGCTCACCATCCAGTTCCCGAAGCGCGTCCACCAGGAAGGACAGCTCGCGTTCACCCGCGGCCGTCAACTCCAGCCGCACGCAGCGCCGGTCCTCTCCCGCGCGCCGCAGCACCAGCCCGTCCTCTTCCAACCGGTCCACCAGCCGGCTCGCGGCGGGCGCGTCCACCAGCAGCCGCTCCGCCAGCGCCGCCTGTCGCCGCGCGCCCTCGGAAATGCCCTTCAACGCCAACAGTTGATTGAACGGCCGGTTCGTCCGCGCACCCAGCTTCTCGGTGAGGTGGCGGCGGATGGCACGACGCAAGGAAGCGAGTTGCTCCGCGAAAGTCATCTGACTTCCGAAATAGTTGTCACCTACAATGGTTGTCAATTACATCGGCTCGGCGTCTCTGGCCGCACGGGGGGAATCCAGTCGCACCTGTCGTCACCCTTGCCTACCCCCTTGGTATGTCCGCCCCCACCGTCATCCTCCTGGCGCTCGTCGCGACCGCGACGTCGCCCGAGTCGAGCCCTTCCGTCCCTCCGCCCCAGCCCTTCCAGACGAAGGTGGAGGACCCGATGCTGGCCCCCGTTCCTCCCGCCCAGCAGCAGGTGCGCACCTGGGATGAGGCCCTGACGCTCGTCCGGGAGCGCTCCACCAACCTGCGCTCCGCCGAGGCGGGCGTGCAGCGCGCCGAGGGCCGCTGGCGTCAGGCCCTGGCGTCGCTCCTGCCCAACGCGAGCGCCCGGGCGACGGCGGCCCACGACCTGCTCAACCCGGACACCGCCGTGGGTGTCTTCCCCTCCCCGGCGCTGGACGGCCGCACGCCCACCGCGCCCATCCTGGGCACGCTGACGGCGTCGCTGACGCAGTCGCTGGTGGACGTGGGCGCGTGGCGCAACCTCTCCGCCGCGTCCGCCGCCGAGCGGGGCGCGGTGGCGAGCCTCCAGGACACCCGGCGCCGCCTCACGCTGGGCCTCGCCCGCACGCTGGTGGCCACCGTGGCCGCCGAGCGCGCCGCGGAGCTCAACCGCGTGGGCCTGCTCCAGGCGCTGGAGCGCGCCGCGCTGACGACGCGCTCGTTCGACCTGGGCGCGAGCAACCAGCTGGACGTGGTGCGGGTGAACCAGGACGTGGCGCTGGCGCGCGGGTCGCTCGTGGCCGGTGACGAGCAGCTGCGGCGGGCGCGCGAGGCGCTCGGCATCGCGCTGGGCTTCGGCCACGCGGTGGGCGTGGACCCCTCCTTCAACCTCAACGGGCTGATGGAGGAGGCGCGCCAGGCATGCACGCCGCTCCAGGACTTGGAGTCCCGTCCGGACCTGGTCGCCGCGAAGGCGCAGGTGGACTCCGCGCGCGACAGCCGGCGTCAGGCGTCCGCGGGCTACCTGCCCACGCTGGGCCTGGCCTCCAACCTGAACGGCGTGACGACGGACCCGGGCTTCGGCCGCTTCTCCACGTGGACCATCTCCGCCGTCATCGCCGTGCCCCTCTGGGAGGGTGGCCTGCGCGGGGGCCTGGTGCGCGAGCGCACGGGCATCGAGCGCCAGGCGGCCGAGACGCTGGAGGGCAATCGCCGCGACGTGTCCGTCGAGGTGGCGCAGGCCCGGCGCAGCGTCGAGGTGGCCGACGCGCTGGTGAAGACGGCGAGCGAGGCGCGCGAGCTGGCGGACCGCACGGACCGGCTGACGCGACGTTCCTTTGAAGTGGGCCGCGGCAGCAGCTTGGAGCTGGTGCAGAGCGGAGCGGCCCTGCGCCAGGCGGAGCTGGCCCTGGCGCTGCGTGAATTCGAGGCGGTCCAGGCGCGCCTGGACGCATTCTTGACGGAGGCCCGGTGCGACTGGTGAGACGGGTGCGCCCCCTGATGGCGCTGAAGATGACGGTGTGGAGCACGGCCCTGTTGATGGCGGCGGGGTGCTCGGGCAAGTCCGCGGCGCCCGCCGCGCCTCCGCCCCGCGAGGTGCAGGTGCTGACCTTGTCGCCCAGCGAGGTGCGGGACACGGGTGAGTACCTGGGCTCGCTCTTGTCGCGGCAGAACATCACCGTGCTGCCCCAGGTGGCCGGCTACATCCGCCGCATCCACGTGAAGCCCGGCCAGAAGGTGGAGGCGGGCGCGACGCTGCTGGAGGTCGACTCGCGCACGGAGACGGCCGCGCTCGACAGCGCGCAGGCGCAGCAGAGCTCCGCGAACATCAACCGCGAGCTGGCCAGGCGCACCTTCGCGCGCACGGAGGCGCTCTACAAGGAGGGCCTCGCCAGCGCGCAGGAGCTGGAGCAGGGCCGCGCGCAGCTGGAGGCCTCGGAGGCCGCGGCGCGCTCGGCGGCGGCGCAGGTGGCGCAGCGCCAGGTGCAGCTGCAGTTCCACGCCGTGCGCGCGCCCTTCGCGGGCACGGTGGGCGACGTGCTGGTGCGCCTGGGCGACTTCGTGGGCGCCACCACGCCCCTGACGACCATCGCCCAGGCGGACGTGCTGGAGGTCAGCGTGTCGCTGCCTTCGGAGCGGGCGCGCGCGCTCAAGCCGGACACGCAGCTGGAGGTCCTGGACGCGCAGGGCAAGGTGCTGCTCACCAGCCCCCTGTTCTTCGTCGCGCCGCAGGCGGACCCGCGCACGCAGCTGGTGGAGGTGAAGGCCGCGTTCCAGAACACGGTGGGGCTGCGCCCCAGCGAGCTGGTGCGCTCGCGCATCGTCTACGCGAAGCGGGACGCGCTGCAGATTCCCGCGCTCGCGGTGGTGCGCCTGAGCGGCCAGCCCTTCGCCATGGTGGTGCAGGAGAAGGACGGCAAGACGGTGGTGGAGCGCCGCCCGATTACGTTGGGCGCGCTGGGGGAGATGGCCTACGTCATCGAGAACGGGCTGAAGCAGGGGGACCGCGTGGCGGTGTCCTCGCTGCAGGCCCTGCGTGACGGGATGGCCGTGAAGGTGAAGTCCGCGGACAGCGCCCCGAGCACGGGCGCGGGCGCGGCGACGGCGGGCAGCCGCTGAAGCGCTGGATGGACCGGGCCTCGGACGGCACGCCGCGAGGCCCGGCCCCCACCATGATTTCGAGGGCTTGAACGCCGTGTTCGTCGACTTCTTCATCCGCAGACCCGTCTTCGCCATCGTCTGCTCCATCCTGCTGACGCTGGTGGGCTTGATTGCCATCCCCACCCTGCCCATCTCCCAGTACCCGGACCTGGCACCACCGCAGGTGACGGTGACGTCCACGTACGTGGGCGCCAGCGCCGAGGTGGTGGAGAGCGCCGTCACCATCCCCATCGAGCAGGAGCTCAATGGCGTGGAGGGCATGCGCTACATCACCTCCACCAGCGGCAACGACGGCACCAGTCAAATCACCGTCACCTTCGAGCCCACGCGCGACATCGAGGTCGCCGCCGTCGACGTGCAGAACCGCGTCAGCCGCGCCGCCTCGCGCCTGCCCTCGCAGGTGAACCAGACGGGCATCGTGGTCAACAAGGCCTCCAGCCAGATGCTGATGACGGTGGCCCTGTCCAGCCCGGACAACCGCTACGACGCGCAGTTCCTCTCCAACTACGCGGACGTGAATCTCAAGGACGCCATCAAGCGCGTGCGCGGCGTGGGCGACGTGCGCATCTTCGGCGAGCGCAAGTTCTCCATGCGCGTGTGGCTGGACCCCACGGAGCTGGCGCGCCGCAAGCTCACGCCCATGGACGTGACGCGCGCGCTTCAAGAGCAGAACCTCCAGGTGGCCGCGGGCCAGGTGGGCCAGCCGCCCTCCACCGAGGAGCAGCCGTACCAGATTGCGGTGCGCGCGCGCGGCCGGCTGGTGGAGCCGGCGGAGTTCGGTGAAATCGTCCTGATGCGCGACCCGAGCGGCAAGGCGGTGCGCGTGAAGGACGTGGGCCGGGTGGAGCTGGGCGCGGAGAACTACGGCACCATCCTGCGCTTCAACGGCCGCGTGGGCGTGGGCCTGGGCATCTTCCAGCTCCCCACCGCCAACGCCCTGGACGTGCGCGACGGCGTGTACCGGGAGCTGGACCGGCTGTCCGAGCAGTTCCCCCCGGGCATGGAGTACCTGACGGGCACGGACACCACGCTGGCGGTGCGCGCCTCCATCCACGAGGTGCTCCAGACGCTGGTGGAAGCCATCATCCTGGTCATCCTCGTCATCTTCCTGTTCCTGCACGGGTGGCGAAGCGTGCTCATCACCGCCTTCACCCTGCCCGTCTCGCTGGTGGGCACGTTCGCCTTCGTGCAACTGTTGGGCTTCTCCATCAACACGCTCACCCTGTTCGGCCTCACGCTGGCCACGGGCCTCGTGGTCGACGACGCCATCGTCGTCATCGAGAACATCGAGCGGCTGATGGCCGAGCGGGGGTTGTCACCCAGACAGGCGGCGCGCGAGGGCATGAAGGAGGTGTCCGGCGCCGTCATCGCCATCTCGGTGGTGCTGGTGGCGGTGTTCGTGCCGGTGGCGCTCTTCCCGGGCACCACGGGCGCCATCTACCGCCAGTTCGCGCTGACCATCGCCGCGTCGGTGGCGCTGTCCACCTTCTGCGCGCTGACGCTGACGCCCGCCCTGAGCGCGCGCATGCTCAAGCACCACCACGGGGAGAAGTGGGTGTTCTTCCGCTGGGTGGACAAGGTGCTGGACGCGACGAAGGCGGCGTACGGCCGGGGCCTGCGCGCCATGCTCCGCCACCCGGTGCTGGTGCTCCTGGCGTTCCTCGCCTGCATCGGCGCCACGGTGGTGCTGTTCAAGGTGGCGCCCACGGGCTTCATCCCGGACGAGGACCAGGGCTACGTCATCATCTCCGTGCAGGGACCGGAGGGCATGTCGCTGGCGCAGACGGAGAAGGTGCTGGTGCAGGTGGAGGAGATCCTCAAGGCGCAGCCTGAGGTGCGCGCGATGTTCGCCATCGGCGGCTTCTCCATGCAGGGCTCCGGCGCCAACATGGCGACCGTCTTCAGCAGCTTGAAGCCGTGGGAGGAGCGCCCCGGCAAGGACAGCACCGTGGCGGCGCTGGTGGAGCGGCTGCGCGGTCCGTTGAGCCGCATCGGCGGGGCGCGCGTGCTGCCCTTCCAGCCGCCGGCGATTCGCGGCGTGGGCAGCGTGGGCGGCTTCCAGTTCATCGTGGAGGACGTGGCGGGCTCGCGCACGCTGGACGAATTGGCCTCGGCCACGGATGACCTGGTGAACAAGGGCAACGAGGGCGGACAGCTTCGCGGCGTGTTCACGGCGTTCAACGCGAACACGCCGCTGTTGGACGTGGACGTGGACCGGCAGAAGGCCAAGGCGCTCGGGGTGCCCATCGAGCAGATCTTCGGGACGATGCAGGTCTACATGGGCAGCCAGTACGTCAACGACTTCAACTACGCCAACCGCACCTACCGCGTGTACACACAGGCCGAGCAGCAGTTCCGCGACAGCCCGCAGGACATCGGCGCGTTCTACGTGCGCAGCGACAGCGGGGACATGATTCCGCTCGAGTCGCTGGTGAAGGTGACGCCCACGGTGTCCGCGCAGGTCATCCGGCACTACAACCTGTTCCGCTCGGCGGAGATCAACGGCCAGCCCGCGCCGGGGGTGTCCTCCGGTCAGGCCATCGAGGCGATGGAGGCGCTGGCGGCGCAGAACCTGCCGCAGGGCATGGCGGCGGAGTGGACGGGCATCAGCCTGGAGCAGAAGGAGAGCGGGGGTCAGACGCTCATCATCTTCGGCCTGGGCATCCTGTTCGTGTTCCTGGTGCTGGCGGCGCAGTACGAGAGCTTCAGCCTGCCGTTCGTCATCATCCTGTCGGTGCCGCTGGCCATCATGGGCGCGGTCGCGCTGCAGCTGCTCCGGGGCTACGCCAACGACGTGTTCTGCCAGGTGGGCCTGGTGATGCTGGTGGGCCTGGCCAGCAAGAACGCGATTCTCATCGTGGAGTTCGCCGAGCAACTGCGCGAGCAGGGCAAGAGCGCGCTGGACGCGGTGGTCGAGGCCGCCGAGGTGCGGCTGCGTCCCATCCTGATGACGTCGATTGCGTTCTTGTTGGGCGTGGTGCCGCTGATGCTGGCGCAGGGCGCGGGCGCGGCGGCGCGCAACTCGCTGGGCACCGCGGTGTTCGGCGGCATGCTGGTGTCCACCATCGTGAACCTCATCTTCATCCCGGGCCTCTACGTGCTGATGCAGAAGGTGCGCGGCGAGACGTCCCGGCGTGACGCGTCGGAGGACGAGCTGCCGGCGCCGGCTCACGCGCCCTGAAGGTTGGCGGTACGGCCCGCCGGCCGGTGAGGGAGCGACCAGGCTCCTTCACCGCGCCGGCGGAGTCGTGTCCGGGGAGGTGAGGGTTCAGGTGCCTCGGGCGGACTGGATGAGCTCGGCGAGAATGGTGCGGTGACACACCGGCTCCAGGATGCAGTCCTTGGAGCAGAGGAGCGTCACGGTTTCGCCCGCGTCCACACGCCTGGCCAGTGACGTGATGATTTCACGCTGGGACTGCATCTCTTCGAGATAGCGGGCGCGATAGGCGTCCAGGGTGATGGGCGTCTGGCCCTTTCCATAGAAGGCGTCGAAGAGGTCGGGGCTGGGGGCGAGCTCGCGGCGCCACTCGTCCCAGGTCTCCTTGGCCTTGGGGAGGCCGCGGGGCCTGTAGCGGCAGATGAGGACTCTCCAGCCGTCATCGGGCTCGCCAGGGACACACCAGCGACGGGTCTTGATGGGCATTCAGGGTCAACGCGGTGGCGTGCTTTCGGTATTCCGGAAGGACGGCACCGGACTTCTTACTGGACCGCGTGACTCACTTGCTGGGGGTGCGGTGCAAGTGCTTGGAAAAACTTGGATCAGCGGAGGTCATTCGGACGGCACGCGCCCTGCTATGGGGTAGAGCACGCAGCGAAGATGACGCAGCGGC
>NZ_SRLW01000360.1:0-9025 GCF_006518215.1 Myxococcus sp. AB025B | reverse complement strand
CCAGCGTGACCTGTCGGCGGAGCACCCGGAGGACCGGTTTGGCCGAACCGGTGCGGACCGGTTTGGCCGAACTCACCCCGACCGGGTTCGCCGAACTCCAGAGGACCTGTTACGCCGAGCTACGACATTTTTGAGGTGCCGTTCTCGCTCGAGTTCCGTCACCCGCTTCTCGGCGGCGGCCAGACGCTTGCAGCGAGCGTCAAGGTAGATTCGCGACCCTCGCCGTCCTACAACACGGCCGCCCCTTGCCAAGCAGGGCGTTTGCCCTTTCTGGCGTGCCTGCTCGGTCTCCCGGAATCGGTGCACATCTTGATCGAAATGCCTGCTCGGCTTCGTTCAGAATCGATTCAGAATCGCCCTGGAACATGGCTACGAGCAGCGTGATTCACCAAGCGCTCCGCCGCCGACTCGTACTTCGAAGCCATGGGAAGAACCACCCGCGACGGCCGCTTCCTCCCTTAGTAGGCCCATCACGCCTAGCCACTCCTGGGGCGACAACGTCCAAGTGGCGCCCCCCTCCGTCGTGCCGCTGCTTGGGCGCCGAGCATTGGCAAGCTGGTTCCGCTCTAGCGCGCATGGTATCGGTCCGCCTTCACGAAAGGACACCGTGACGAACGGTGCTCAGGCGAGGACATGGGTGGTCATCCACAGCCGAATCCAGGTCAACGCGCCGACAACCGTCACAGGTGGAGCATCATGAGCATGGCTGATGAGACGCGGCTGGCGCGGTGGCGTCCTTGGGCAGGAGCACTTCTGGGCTTAGCCTGGTTCATCGCATTGGGGGGAGGACCCGCTCTCGACCCCACCCACCTGGACTGGCTCGGGTGGGGAGACTGGACGAAAAGCGTTCTAGGCTGGTGGTTCTTCCGTGACGCGCCTTGGAGCTTTCCTCTCGGCAGGACGCCGGACCTCATGCCGCCTTTGTTGACGACGGTGGGCTTCACCGATTCGAACCCCTGGGTCTCGGTGTTGCTCAAGCCCTTCACGAGAGTGCTGCCTCGGGACTTCCAGTTCATCGGGATCTGGCTCGCGGCATGTCTCGCGCTCCAAGGCTTCATGGGCGTCAAGCTCATGTCCGTGATCACTCCTCGCGCCTCGCATCAAATGATAGGGGCCGCGTTTTTTGTGCTGGCCCCCGTGCTGGTGTTCCGATTCGGACACGATGCGCTCTGCGCGCACTGGATGGTCACCGCGCTGCTATGGCTGCACCTGCGCCCCTGTCCGGACGCACACAGCGCTTGGCGCACACTGCGAATCGCGCTGCTGCTGAACGTGCTCGCAGCCGGCACGCACCCGTACCTGGCAGTCATGGTCTTCGCTCTCTCGACAGCCCTGCTCATCGGAATGGTGTGGCCAACGAGACGCCTCGGCTGGCGACAGGTAGGGCTGGCATTCCTGGGCGGCTCCCTCGCCGTGGGAGCTGTCTTCCTCCTCTTCGGGTACGTGGGACAGGGAGTGAGCGGAGCGACGAGCGGCTTCGGCGTCTATAGCGCGGACATGCTCTCGTTGTTCAATCCCATGGGGTGGTCTCGGATTTTGCCGTGGCTACCAGCGCAAGAGGGGCAGTACGAGGGCTTCGGATATCTCGGCACGGGAGTTCTCGTGCTCGCTCTAGCCGCGCTCCTTGGCAGGCCGTCCGTCTGGTGGCGGGAGGCCTGCACTCGGGTCAGAGCCCATGCGCCCCTGATGGGCATCGTGATGCTGCTGGCGTTGTTCGCGTTCTCGACGACAATGACATTAGGTGGCGTCACTGTGCTGACGATGCGCAAACTGGCCGCACCGCTCATGCCAGTCGTCGGCATGTTCCGCGCGTCTGGACGGTTCATCTGGCCGCTGCACTATGTCGTGCTAACGGGAATCCTCGCGCTCGCGGTTTGGCGCTGGCGGCAAAGGCCAGCACTCGTCACCGGCGTACTGGTGGGGGCGCTGCTTCTCCAGGTCGTGGACACGGCGGACCTATGGACTCAGCAGCGATTCCGATCTGCCCCTTGGCCCCGACTCGTCGCTCCGGAATGGGAGCAACTCGATCCGGACTATCGCCATGTGATCATGTTTCCGCCGTACATCCATGGCTCTCAAGTTCCTTGTGTCGAGAGCACCTTCGCCCAGTACGACTCCGTGCGATGGGGAGATCTCGCCTATCGCAAGGGTCTGACGACGAACAGTGGCTATGCCGCACGATTCAACGATCGGCAGGTCCAGGAGGTCTGCGCGGCACTCACGACGAACATCGAGAAGGGGCAGTTCGCTCCCGACACGGTCTACGTCGTCGACCCAACGAGGCTCGCGCTGTTCGAACGTCAAGGTGAACGCGTTACCTGCGGCACACTGGATGGCTTCAAAGTCTGCGTCGCGTCGACAGGAGGCCGGTTCCAGGAGGCGCTTTTGAAGACCACGGTCCGCGCACCCGCGCCTCCCACGGCAGACAGCCCGCCCTGAGCGTCCCGTGTTCAACGCTCAGCGGCATATCTGCGCAAGGCCGTGCGCTCGAGCTTGCCCATCGCGTTGCGGGGCAGCACGTCCAGCCAGATGAAGCGCGTGGGCAGCTTGAAGCCCGCGAGTGAGTCACGGCACCAGGTCTCCAGCACCGGTGCATCCGGACGCTGCTGGCCGGTGCGTGGCGCGAGGAAGGCCACGGGGACCTCGCCCCATCTCGCGTCGGTGACGCCAATCACCGCGGCCTCCTGCACCGCGGGATGATTGGCGAGCACCGCCTCCACTTCCGCCGGGTAGATGTTCTCCCCGCCCCTGACGATGAGGTCCGCTCGACGTGAGAGCACCGTGAGGCGACCTCGCGCGTCCAGCACCCCGAGGTCTTTCGTGTGGAGCCATCCGTCACGGAACGCCTCGCGCGTCGAGTCGGGACGATTCCAGTAGCCCGCCATCACCGTGGGGCCTCGGACCTCGATGTTGCCTTCCTCGCCAGGGCCTCGTGCAGCGCCGTCATCTCCGACGATGCGCACCTGGGTCCCCGGCAGAGAGCGTCCCGCGGTCTTCCCATCCGCCTCGGAGGGTGACTCCGTCGTTACCTGGGAACAGGCCTCGGTGAGACCGTAGGTCTGGAGCGCCAGGAGCCCCACTGCTCGTGCCCGCTCCAACAGGAACACCGGCACGGGCCCACCGCCAATCAGCGCGAGCTTGAAGGTCTCCGGCACCTGGCGACCGGCTCGGATATCGAGCACCCGCTCCAGCGTCGTGGCGACGAGGCTCGCGTGCGTCACGCCTTCGTCGATGGCTCGACTGGTGGCCTCCGCGTCGAAGCGCTCGTGCAGCACGAGACAGCCTCCCTCGTACGCGGTGCGCGTCAACATCGCGAGACCACCGACATGGAACAGTGGCAACGTCCCGAGCCAGCGCGGCGCGGGGTGCGACCCGAGGTTCTCCGCAGAGGCTCGGCACGACGCACGGAAGTTGCCCTCCGTCAGCACCGCGCCCTTCGGCCTGCCCGTCGTCCCGCTTGTGAAGAGCACGACGCGCGGTGAGTCCTCGGCCAGCGGCACGCAGGTCGTCGAGGGCTCCGAGGGAGCCAGGGGCTCGCCTTCCGTCGGTCGCCCTGTCGACGACGCACAGGCCGTGGACGGCGTCAGCGACGCACCCGTTACCAAGAGTTCCTCGTCTGGCGGTCGTTCTGCCGACGCCACAGAGGACTTTAGCGACTGCGCATTCGGCAGTTGCCCTCCCGACGCCAGCTCAGGTGTCGGCGTCTCCGACAACGCGCGGGTCTCCCTCGTCCGCTCGCGCGGGGGACGCTCCCCCGACGCCACGTACGCCGGCGACGCGAAAGTCTCCAGCGACTCCGCCCCTGGCAATCGCTCTCGCAAGGCCCCCATCGCCAAGGTGAGCGCGGGCGCGATGTCCTCGACCAACGGGGCCAACTCAGCGCGAGTGAGGCGCGCGTTCAGCGGCGCCAGCAGCGCTCCCAGCCGCCCCAGAGCCCAGAACAGGAACACACAGGCCGGCTGGTTCGTCGACAGCAGCGCGACCCGCTGTCCCGCACCGATGCCCCGGGCCTCGAGCGCGGCCACCCACCGATTCACCTCGGCGTCCAACGCTCCGTAGCTCCACGAGCGCCCGGCGTATGTGAGCGCCTCCGCTTCCGGATGAACGCGGGCGCCCTCGCGGATGGGACAGCCGAACGTCGTCACACCACCGCTCCGGCATCCAGCCCGAGCCCCGGCGTCTCCGGCAACCGGATGCGCCCATGCAGCGGCCGGTAGTCATGCACGGCGGGCTCACTCTTGAAGAGCTTCCCCACCGCGAGCCCCGACGCGAGCGCCCCTGAAGGCAACGCGGCCGCGAGGTGCGCCGCCCCAGCCCGAGCCACCACGCCGTCCAGCGAGCTCGTCACATACGCCTGCATGCCCAGCCGCGCGGCGCGCATCGCCACCACGAGCCCGGGCAGCAGCCCTCCCAACACCATCGGCTTGAGCACCACCGCACCCACCGCCGGCCCACCACCCAACAGCGGGTCCGAGCCCAACAACGCGCGCAGCGTCTCCGGAGAACCGAGCGACTCGTCCGCCGCCACCATGCACGGCGCTCGTCGCTGCACCCGCCACAGCGCCGCCAGGTCGTCAGGCGGCGTCGGCTGCTCCACCAGCTCCAACTGGTACCAGCCCAGCTTGTCCAACGCGCGCTTCGCCTCGAGCTCCGACCAGCCACCGTTCGCGTCGAGCCGCAGCTTCACGTCCGGCCCCACCGCCTCGCGCACCGCCTTTACCCGCTGCTCGTCCTCCTCCAGCGCTCGCCCCCCCACCTTCAGCTTGAGCGTCCCATACCCCTCGGCCACCGCCGCTCGCGCCTCGTCCACCAGCGCCGCCACCGTCTCACCGCTCAGCAGCGCATTCACCAGGACCTCGGGACGCGCCTCCTCGGCTAGGAGCCAGCACAGCGGAACCCCCTGCCGCCTCGCGAGCAGGTCCAACAGCGCCAGCTCCAGCGCATGCTCCGCTGCGGGCACCGGCCCCGGGGGCGCGGGATGACGGGCTCGCACCCGGACCCCCTCGCCTCGCGCCACCGTCGGCGGAAACGGCGACAACGTGTCCTCGACGGCGCGAACCGTGTCGCCCAGGAACTGTCCTTCCAGCGAGGACAGCCACGCCGCCAGCACCTCGCCACAGACGGGGAGCGACTCCGTGCCGAACTCGGGCAGCGGCATCGCCTCACCGAGCCCCACCCGCCCCTCTTCGTCCTCGAGGCGCACGAGGAAACCCTCGCGCGCGGAATAGGTGCCTCGGGCCGTCTTCAGGGGCTGGAGCAGCTCCAGTCGGAGCGGGGTCAGGGTTGCCTTGACGATGCGCATGGACTCACATCATCGCAGGTACAGGCCCAGCCCGAACAGCACTCCGAAGATGAGCTGGAAGCGCGCGGTGCCGCCCAGCGCGGGATTCAACGCCGCCCCCTGCTCGCGCATCACGCGCTGGAGCGGAGGCACCGCCAACGGGAGGCTGAGGAACGACAGGAACACCCAGGGTGCCGCGTACCCCAGCGCGTACATCACCCCGGGCGTGGCGAACGAGGCGGCGAGCAACAACACGTACTCCGCCTTGCCCGCCGTCGTGCCCCAGCGCACCGCCAGCGTCCGCTTGCCGGCCTTCACGTCCGTCGTCACGTCGCGCAGGTTGTTCACCACGATGAGCATGGTGCCGCTCGCCCCCACGGGGATCGCCGCCCACCACGCCGCCGGATGCACCGTGCCGGCCTGCACGTAGAACGTCCCCGTCACCGCGACCAGCCCGAAGAAGATGAAGACGAACAGGTCTCCCAGGCCGTTGTACCCCAAGGGGAACGGCCCCCCCGTGTACGCATAGCCACAGAGCAGCGACGCGAGGCCGATGGCGACGATGGGCCAGCCGCCCACCGCGACCAGATAGGCCCCCACCGCCGTCGCCGCGATGAAGCACACCGCCGCGCCCATCAACACCGTGCCCGGCGCGATGAGCCCGCTCTGCGTGACGCGCACGGGGCCCAGGCGCTCGTGGGTGTCCGCGCCCTTCTTGAAGTCGTAGTAGTCGTTGATGAAGTTGGTGCCGACCTGGATGAGCACCGCCCCCACCAGCGCCGCGAGCGCCGGGAGCAGTCGCCCCACGCCCAGACCGAACGCGAGCGACGTCCCCACCAACACCGGCACCAGCGCCGCCGTCAGCGTCTTCGGACGCACGGCCATCAACCACGTCTTCACCGTGGGACGAGGCTTCGACAGGGACACCGGTGCGCCAGGAACCGACGTGCTCACGGACTCATCCTCCCAGGGTCCGCCCCCGTGGCGGCCGCCTCGAACTGGGGCGCCTCGTACCAGGGCGTCTGCAGGAAACCCAGCACCTCGCGGACGTACTCCTCCGGCGCTTCCAGATGGGGCGCGTGGCCGCAGTCCGTGAAGGCATGTCGCCACACCACCGGGAGCTCCGCCGCCATCCGCCGCGCCGTCTGCGTGAACTTCTCGTCCTTCGCCCCCGTCAGGAGCAGCGTGGGCAGGCGCTGGTGGTGCAGCTCCGACCAGTAATCGGGTTGCACGCCCAGCCCCAGGCACTCCAGCGCACCGGCGAGCCCCTCCACCGTGCAGGCCCGGCGATGAGCCCGCAGCCGCTCCTGACGCTCCGCGGGCATGGCACGCAAGGAGTCGAACAGCGGCAGCGACTCCCACCGCTCCACGAAGGCGTCGACCCCCTTCGCGCGGATGAAGGCCGCCAGTTGCCCGTCTGACTCCCGCCGCTCGGCGCGCTCCTGACGGCGGTGGAGCCCCGGCGAGCCGCTCTCCATGATGAGCCGGCCGAAGCGGTCCGGCGCGCGCACCGCCGCGGCCAGCGCCACGCGCGCGCCCTGCGAGTAGCCCAGCAGGTCCACCGTGCCCAGCCCCAGCGAATCCACCAAGGACACCAGCGCGTCCACCGTCTCGAGGAAGCCGTCACGTCCGCGCCGCTCCGGCAGTGGCGTGGCGCCGTGGCCCGGCAGGTCCACCGCGATGGCCTTCACCGAGCGACCCATCAGCGGCTTCAGCCCATCGAACGACCCACGGTTCCCGGTGAAGCCGTGGAGCAGCACGAGCGGTCGGGAACCTTCGCCCCAGGTCTCGTACGCCAGCGTCACGCCCATGGTCCCTCTCCGAGTGCGGCGGCCATTCTCGCGAAGAGCTGCCGGTGGTCATCCACGTTCGCGGCCCGGTCCACGCGCACCTCCACCAGGTGCAGGCCGCCTTCCAGTCCTTCACGCACCGCCGCACGCAGCGCCGCGGGCGTCGTGGGCCGATGCAGCCGAGCCCCCCCCAGCGCCGCCGCGTGCGACAGGTCCACGCCGTGCGGCGTGCCGAACAATGCCTCGAACTCGTCCGGCTTCGCCGCCTGCGCGATGGGCAGGAACGAGAAGATGCCGCCACCGTCGTTGTTCACCGCGACCACCGTGAGCGGAACACGCGAGCGCGCCGCCGTCACGAACGCGCCCACGTCGTGCAGCAGCGCCAGGTCCCCCGTCAGCAGCACGGCGGGACGCGACGCCGCGGCCGCGACACCGAGCGCGCTGGAGATGATGCCATCGATTCCATTCGCGCCCCGGTTCGCCAGCACGCGCAGCGGCACACCACTCGCCGGGGCGAACGCGTCCACGTCCCGGATGGGCATGCTGCTGGAGACGAACAGCGGGACCTCGGCCGGAAGCGCGGCCACCACCTCGCGAGCGATGCGCGGCTCGCTGAGCATGTCCGGTCGCTCGGCGAAGGCCGTCTCCAACGCGCCGCGCACCATCCGCTCCGCGGCGAGGAAGCCCTGGGTCCACCAGCCCACGCTCCGCTTCACGCCCTTCGCCAGCGCGGCACACGCCGCCACCGCCGAGCCCTCCACCACCGTGGCCGCGCGGTGCGCGGGGTCGAACAGCGCCCCCCCGTCACTGAAGAGCACGATGTCCGCGCCCGACCCGTCCAGCCACTGCTGCGGCACCTTGGGCGTGAGCCCACCCCCGAACCGCAGCACCAGCTCCGGCCGATGCGCTCTGGCGAACGGCGCGTGACGAAGCATCGCGTCGTAGTGCGAGAGCGTCAGCGGACCGCCGCCATACCGGGCCTGGGACGTGGCCTCCGCCAGCACCGGGTAGCCCGTGGCCTGCGATACCGCGGAGATGGCCTCGGCGAAACCGTCCGCTTCGTCACGAGGACCGCAGACGATGACACCCCGCTCCGTCGCGGCGACGCGCTGGCGCACCGACTCCAGCACCGCCGCGTCCGGCACCGGCGCGGGCGCGGCGATGCGCGTGAACGGCATCCCCGGGCGACCGTGCTTCGCGAGCGCGGACAGGCGCTCCTCACCATATGCCTCGGTCACCGGCGCGAGCGGCTCGCGGAAGGGCACGTTGAGCTGCACGGCGCCGCGAGGGGCCCGCAGCGAGGTGGCCACGGCCCGGGCCGCGGTCGCGCGCAGGTGCGACAGCGCCACGTCGCTCGACTCCGGCACGCCCACGTCCGTGAAGCTGCGCGCGTGCTCACCATAGAAGCGCGCCTGCGGCACCGTCTGCGCCGCGCCCCACCCCTGCA
Organism: Myxococcus sp. AB025B; assembly: GCF_006518215.1. NCBI lineage: Bacteria > Pseudomonadati > Myxococcota > Myxococcia > Myxococcales > Myxococcaceae > Myxococcus > Myxococcus sp. AB025B. The sequence continues at coordinate 507 of NZ_SRLW01000360.1, read as the reverse complement.
GCTCCAGCGGTCGGTCCGCGGTGAGCACGAGGAGGGGCACCTGGGACAGCGAGGCCTCGATGACCGCCGGGTAGAAGTGCGCACCCGCGGTGCCGCTCGTCGCGACCAGGATCACCGGCGTGCGCGATTGCTTCGCGAGCCCCAACCCGAAGAAGGCCGCGCTCCGCTCGTCGATGACCGACCAGGTGCGAAGGCCCTCCGCGCGCGCGCAGGCGATGGCCAGCGGCGAGGAGCGCGAGCCCGGACACACCACCGCGTGTCGCGCACCGCCGCGCACCAGCTCCTCCACGAGCGCGCGAGCCCACAGCAGGTTGAGATTACTGTCGCCCGACATCCCCGCCTCCCAACGCACGCAACACGGCCAGACTCTTCATCTCCGTCTCCCGCCACTCCGCCTCCGCGATGGAGCCGGCCACGATTCCGCAACCCACGTACAGCCGCGCGCGAGCACCCCGCACCCGCGCCGAGCGCAGCCCCACCATCAGGTGCGCCCGCTCGGGCCCCACC
>NZ_SRLW01000035.1:0-47052 GCF_006518215.1 Myxococcus sp. AB025B | reverse complement strand
GGGTTGGGGATGGCGCCCGATGGGGAGGTGGACTCCGTGTTTCCGGTACAGGCGAGGCCTCCCACGGAGAAAGCTCCGATGAGGCACAGGCTGCGCAGCGTGGACATGGGGGGGTGACTCCTCTGGGGGGTGAGCGAGCCAATGAACGTCCGGGAGGGCGAGCGCTATTCTGGCTCGCCGCGCCGACCGTTCCCTCGTGAAGCAGGCGACCTGTCTTCCTTCCCGCGCGAGAAGCGCTGGTGAAGGAGGGCCGTGGCTCGGTCCATTCCGGTACCACGAAGCGCCGCGCCGATGGAACGCCACTCGTGCTCGTCCACTTGACGGGCGGCGATGGCTCGCAAGGCCCGTCGTAGAGCGACGAGGCAGTCACTCGCGACTGGGTCCGTTACGCGGCGAACACGAGGGCCTGGAGGGCGAGACAGGAGTCGAGGCGGGCGTGCCTACAGTGCGCCGCCTCGCACGCTGGCCGCTGCGTGGACATCGTGCGACCGGACCCGACAGGAGGAGCGCCCATGGCCCTGCAGAACGACTATCAGGATGTGCTCGAGGTGGCGAAGACGGTTGGCGCGAAGGTCGAGTCCCGAGAGGAGAACGGGAAGCTCATCCTCAAGGGCTCGGTGGACCACGCGTGGGACCGCGACCGCATCTGGGATCAGATCAAGGCGAAGCACGCGAACTGGCAGCAGGAGATCATGGTCAACCTCACCGTGACGAACGCGGAGCCGTACGGCCTCTACACCGTGAAGTCCGGCGACACGCTGGGGAAGCTGGCCAAGGACATCTACGGGGACGTGAAGCTGTACCCCAAGATTTTCGAGGCCAACAAGGACCAGCTCAAGGACCCGGACAAGATCAAGGTGGGCCAGGTGCTCAAGCTGCCGCCCAAGTCGATTGCGCAGGCCTGACGGCGCCGGTCAGGGCAGCAGGCCCGGGATGCTGCCACCGGGCCTCGGCGTGAGGTGGAAGCGGATGGAGCCTGGCGCCAGCAGACACGCCGGAGGCACGGGGGCCGGGAGGATGGCCCCGTGCGGTGGCCGCGAGCACAGGCCGAGCAGCGGTCCGGTGGAGTAGGGCGCCCAGGGCCATCCACGGTCCACCCGCTCCGGGAGACGGGGCGGCTCGGGGGCGTCGCCCAGGGCGAGTGAGTCCTCCTCGGGCAGCGGCGTCGTGTCCAGCACGAAGACGATGCCCTCGGGGATGGGCTCCTCGCGCTCCGGTGTCCCGATGATGGCCGCGATGCGCTCGGTGCCCTCGTCCCGCGTCGTGACCCGTCCCGAAGTACACGCACACAGCACCGTGGCGCCCAGGAGCGCGAGGCGTACGGGACAGGCTTGGATGGTCATGCGACGCGACATGGCTCTCCGGGCGCTCGGTCCGATGTTCCCTTGCGGTCGACCCGAAAGGAAGATGTGCGGCCGGCCTCACACGGGGGCAATGTCCCCGGGGATGAGGTGGGGCGCTCATGTGTGTCCACCCTCCGAGGAGCTGGAGGGCGGCTCGTCAGCACGCCTGCTCATGGGCGAGCCCCGCGCGCGCCTCCGTCCCTAGCTTGCCCGAGGGAGTGGAGCGCGGAGGTCGTCGACCATGCTGTGTCAGAACTGTGGAACGCGCCCAGCCGCGGTCCAGCTCAAGAAGCGGATGGAGGGACAGGAGACGACCCTCCAGCTCTGCAACCACTGCGCGAGCGCGATGGGCGTGGGGCTGAGCGGAGCGAATGGCTTCGGCAGCCTGGAGAGCCTCGTCGAGCAGTTGATGGGGCCGCGCCCGCGGAGCCGGGAGAACCTGCTCACGCAGTTGTCGGAGATGGCGCAGCAGGTGCTGGAGCGCGCGGCGCGGATGACGCTCGACTCGGGCTACGAGCGCATGCGCATCGAGCACCTGCTGTTGTCGTTGTTGCACTCGGTGCCGGAGCTGCGCGAGGCGCTCAAGCACCTGGGCGCGCCCGTGGACGAGTTCGAGACGCGACTGGACGCGGTGATGCCGCGCCGCGAGCCTCGCAAGGCGGCCGTCGTCGCCCTGTCCTCGGGCGTCAAGCGCGTGCTCCAGATTGCAAGGCTCCAGGCCCTGCAGATGGGGCACAGCTTCATCGGCCCGGAGCATCTCTTGCTGGGCATACTGATGGAGGCGGAGAGCTTCGCCGCGCAGTTCCTCTCGGGCGTCGACGTCAACGAGCTGCGCAAGCGGCTGATGGCCTCGATAGGGGGCCCGGCCACGCCCGCTCCCGGAGGCGCAGCCCGTCAGGGCGGCGGAGGCCTGCCGCCGAACCTCACGCGCTTCACCCGGGATGTATCCGCGCTCGCGCGAGCCGGCGAGCTGGACCCGGTCATCGGGCGCGAGAAGGAGATCAGCCGCGTCATCCGCATCTTGAGCCGCAAGACGAAGAACAACCCGGTGCTCATCGGTGAGCCGGGCGTGGGCAAGACGGCCATCGCGGAGGGGCTCGCGCAGCGAATCATCTCGGGGGATGTGCCGGAGGTGCTCAAGGACAAGCGCGTGCTGTCACTGGACCTGGGCAGCGTGCTGGGCGGCACGAAGTTCAGGGGCGAGTTCGAGGAGCGCTTCAAGGGACTGATGGATGAGATTCGCGCCCTCAAGGGGCAGATCATCCTCTTCATCGACGAGGTGCACGCGGTGGTGGGCGCGGGCGGCGCGGAGGGCGCGGTGGATGCGTCCAACCTGCTCAAGCCGGCCCTGGCCCGGGGCGAGCTCCAGTGCCTGGGCGCCACGACGCTGGACGAGTATCGCAAGAACATCGAGAAGGACGCCGCGCTGGAGCGGCGCTTCCAGCCGGTCATGGTGGCTGAGCCCACGCCGGAGCAGGCCATCGAAATCCTGCGCGGGCTGCGTGACGCGTACGAGGCGCACCACCGGGTGAAGATTCTCGACACGTCGCTGACGGCGTCCGTCGAGCTGTCGGACAAGTATGTCAATGACCGCTTCCTGCCGGACAAGGCCATCGACCTGCTCGACGAGGCCTCCGCCATGGTGCGCCTGGGCGCGCGCACCGCGCCGGACCGCCTGGGCGAGGTGGAGGCGATGCTGGAGCAGAAGGAGAAGGACAAGAGCGCCGCGGTGGCGGGGGAGCGCTATGAGGAGGCCAGCCGGCTCAAGGGCGAAATCGAGACGCTGCGCACCGAGCTGGAGGGGCTGCGGACCCAGTGGCAGTTGAAACGCGGTGTCACTGAGCCCTCCGTGACGCCCGAGGACATCGCCACGGTGGTGAGTGAGTGGACGGGCATCCCCGCGCGCAAGCTGCAGCAGGAGGAGAGCCAGCGACTCCTGGAGATGGAAGACGCGCTGAAGCAGCGCGTGGTGGGGCAGGAGGACGCGCTCCGGGCCATCGCTGAAGCCGTGCGCCGTGCGCGCGCGGGGCTGAAGGACCCGAACCGGCCCATCGGCTCGTTCCTGTTCCTGGGGCCCACGGGCGTGGGGAAGACGGAGACGGCGCGCGCGTTGGCCGACTACCTGTTCAACGACGAGGCCGCGATGATCCGCCTGGACATGTCCGAGTTCCAGGAGCGCCACACCGTGAGCCGTCTCATCGGCGCGCCGCCCGGTTACGTGGGCTACGAGGAGGCCGGTCGGTTGACGGAGGCCGTGCGGCGCAGGCCCTACTCGGTGCTGCTGTTCGACGAGGTGGAGAAGGCCCACCCGGACGTGTTCAACCTGCTGTTGCAAATCCTGGATGACGGCCGGCTCACGGACTCACGCGGGCGCACGGTGGACTTCAAGAACGCGGTCATCATCATGACGTCCAACCTGGGCTCGAAGGCGATGGGGGCCGCGAGGGCGGCGCTGGGCTTCCAGCGCTCGGAGGACGAGGAGAAGACGGGCCGGGAGCGCGCCAGCGAGGCGGTGATGAACGCGCTGCGCGGCCACTTCCGTCCGGAGTTCATCAACCGCATCGACGACATCATCGTCTTCCATCCGCTCAACCCCGCGCAGTTGAGGCGCATCGTCGACACGATGCTGGAGGCCACCCGCCGCAAGCTGCACGGGCAGAACCTGCGCCTGGAGCTGACGGACTCCGCGCGCGACGCGCTGGCGGAGCGGGGCTTCGAGTCTCGCTATGGGGCAAGGCCCCTTCGCCGCGTCATCCAGCGCGAGTTGGAGACGGAGCTCAGCCGCATGCTGCTCCGAGGCTCGGTGAGCGAGGGCCAGCGCATCCTCGTCGACTTCCAGGACGGACACTTCGTCTTCACCGCGGACGCCGGTGTCTCCGTCACGCCCGAGCCGACGACAGCCCCGTCATGACGGCGCGCGGGTGCTGTCGAGAATCCAGGCCAGGTAGGGCGCATGGCCATCGGCGATGTCGAGGCGCAGCACCTCCGGCACGTCGTAGGGGTGCAGCTCGACGAGGCGCGAGCGCAGGGTGTCGAAGAGGGAGGCGCGCGTCTTGAAGAGGATGAGCGCCTCCGCGTCGTCCTGCACCTTGCCCTCCCAGCGGTAGATGGAGCGCAGCCCGGGGAGGATGTTGCCGCACGCGGCGAGCTGCTCCTCCACGAGGCTTCGCGCCAGCTCGGCGGCCTTGTCGGCGGAGGGCGCGGTGACGAGGACGAGGATGGCGTCGGTCATCCGCGCATTGACGCAAAGGACCCGCGGGCACGTCCACTGTCGTGAGCCGGAATACCCGGCTCCGACCCGGAAGCGCTCAGCGGCCCGCGCTGCGCATTCCCGCGGGCGGGTTGTGCAGCGAGTCCATCTCCTGCCGCGTGCGCCGACGGTCCGGCGTGTCCTTCGGCAGCTCCACGAAGGTGCACATCTCGCACAGGCGGCTGTAGATGCGCTCGCCCACGCGCTCGCGCAGCAGCTCGTAGTCCTTCACCGCGGCCTTCGCGTCCTCCGTGGTCCGGTAGCCCGTGGGCCCGTGGGTGCGCTGCTTCTTCTCCGGCTCCAGCGAGTAGTTCGTCGCGAACAGCGTGGTGCGCCCCGCGTTGTAGCGGCGGGCGATGAGCTCATCGAGCGTCTCCATCTCGAAGGGACTGCCGCGCCCCTTGCCCAGCTCGTCGATGGCCAGCACCTCCACCTCCGACAGCGGTCCGATGATCTCCCCGCCGCTCTTGCCCTCCTGGAAGCCGCGCCGGATGGTGGCGTAGAGCAGCGAGATCTCCACGTACCGCGCCCGCACGCCCACCTCGATGACCAGGTGGCCGAGCGTGGCCGCGAGCAGGTGCGTCTTCCCCGTGCCCACCGGGCCACTCAGGATGAAGCCCTTGGACGTCGCGCCCTTCACGTACTGGTGGCCGAAGTGCATCGCCACGCCGCGGCCCCGGTCCTGCGCCTCGTTGAAGGCCCGGTAGTTGTCGAACGACGCATGCGCCACCACGCCGGGCAGCCGCACCTCGTTGTAGAGCGACACGCGCCGCCGCCGCCGCGTGCACGTGCACGGCTCCATCACCTCGTAGCGCTTGGGGCCCACCTTCTGGCTGAAGACGGCCTCGCGCTCCACGAGCACATGGCCACGTCCCTCGCAGACGGAGCAGCTCTCCGAGCACACGCACACGCGCGCCTGGGCCTGGTCTCCCTGCCGTTCGATGACGTACGTCCGGCCGGAACACACACGGCAGCCGTCGCCGCCCACCTTCGCTCCCACACCCATCTCGCGCATCGCCATAGCAGAGCCCTTCCCCGTTCCCTCGTGAACTGAACGCATGAGCAGTGTCGGGCCGCTTCTCACACTTCCTTCACGCCCAGTCGTCGCCGCACCGCCGCCACCAGGCGAAAGCGCCGCGACAGCTTCCGCGCGCGCACGGACATCACCTGTTGTTCGCTACCCACCGAAAGCGCGTCGCGCCACACCTGGTGTCGTTGAGAGAAGGGCAGGGCGCGCAGGAGCACCAGGAAGCTCAAGGACTCCTGGGCATCCAGCGCCGAGGGCTCCTCTGGAACGCGGGCCAGCACCGTCCCACGCAGCCACGCCACCCGGGGCGCCAGCGTGGAGTCCCGCCCCGCCAGGTCCTCGAGCGCGTCCACCAGCCGGGCGTGTCGGGTCTCTTCCCACGACAGCGCCTTGCGACGTCGCGAGGGGGCCTCCGGCTCCGCCGCCACGCCCGCGCCCGCCGCCAGCGCGCGGTACTTCTTGATCTCCGCGTCCACCTGCCGCCGGCACGCGCGCAGGTTGCGCAGCACCGGCTCACCCGGACGCGCATCCCACAGGGCCTTCTCCGCGGAGCGGGAGATGCCTCGCGCCACCACCTCGAAGGGCACGCCCTCCCGGGCCCACGCCGTGAGCAGCTCCGTGTCCAACGCCGACAACATGAGGCCCGCGCCACGCACCGCGAGGAAGTAGTCCTGCACCAGCTCCTCGAAGCTGGCGCTCTCCGGCAACAGGCTCATGATCCAGCACGACTCCCAGCAGGGCGACCGGACAGCCGGCCGTCCGCTCCCCCATACCCGGTGGGTCCGACAAGGCAACCACCTTGTCGTCCTTTTCACAGTCGTTCTGGAAGTTTGCCGGCATGCTTTCCACTTCTGGAGCGGCCAGCCAGTCAGGGTTGACCCTGCCCTCGGAAACCGCGCATAGTGGTTCTCCCCGAATGGAAATTCCCGAAGATTCCCGGCCACTTGGCTGTCTGGCAAGCAACCGGGGACGCCGGTCCCCCCCGCTTAGGAAGACCATGCGCCGTTCGCTCCTCGTCTGCCTCGTGCTCCTGGCCACGGCCTCCGCCGCTCAGGAGAAGAAAGCGCCGCGTGACGCCGACCTCGGCAGGAAGTCCGCCACCGCGGTGGACAAGTCCCTTGCCGGAGACATCACGCGAGAGAAGAAGAAGGAAGAAGTCGCTCCCGCGCTCCAGTACGACCAGTTCCGCCTCGGCGTCGAGTTCCAGGTGGCTTCCAAGCGGCGCGAGCAGATCGCCTCGCTGAAGAAGATCATCTCGCTGTCGCCGGATCCGAAGGAGGTCCCCAGCCTGTTGTTCCGGTTGGGTGAGTTCTATTGGGAGGAATCGAAGTTCTACTTCTTCGAGGCCAACCGCAAGGACGACGACCTGCTCAAGGCGATGAACGCCAACGACGCCGCGGGCCAGCAGCGCGCCAAGGCGGAGAAGGCGGAACTCGTCGCCAGGCAGAAGGAGTACGGCAAGCTCGCCGTCGAGCAGTACACGAAGATCGTCCAGGAGCACCCGAAGTTCGAGCGCACGGACGAGGTGCTCTTCTTCCTCGGTCAGTACCTGATGGAGGAGGGCCAGGACAGGAAGGCGCTCGTCGCCTTCAAGCGCCTGGTGGAGAAGCACCCGACGTCCAAGTTCATCCCCGACGCGTACCTGGCGTTCGGCGAGTACTACTTCAACAACTCCAAGGGCAAGCGCCCGGAGCTGGAGAAGGCGCTGGTGGCCTACAAGAAGGCCGCCGAGTTCCCCGAGAGCCAGGTGTACGCGTTCGCCCTCTACAAGCAGGGCTGGTGCCACTACAACCTGGGCGACTACGAGGCGGCGAAGGACAAGTTCAAGACGGTGGTGCTCTACGGCGAGCTGGCCGGCGCCAACGCGGTGGAGAAGGACGGCGGCAAGAGCGGCCGTGGCTCGCTGGTGCGCGAGGCCCGCACGGACTACGTGCGCGCGTACGCGCATCAGGGTGACGTGGCCCAGGCGCGCGCGGACTTCGGCAAGGTCGCGTCCAATCCGGATGATCGCTTCACGATGATGAAGCAGCTCGCCAACATGTACTACGGCGACGGCAAGGACCGCGAAGCGGCGCTGACCTTCAACTCCCTCATCAAGGAGAAGCCGCTGTCGCCCGAGGCGCCCGGCTTCCAGGGGAAGATCGTCGACTGCATCCTGCGCATGGGCAACAAGGAGCGCACCGTGGCCCAGGTGCGCCGGCTCGTGAAGATCATGAAGGAGGTCGAGGGCTCCGGCGTCATCAAGGAGGACAAGGACAAAAAGCTGCTCGCCGAGGCGAAGGAGCTGTCCGAGCGCACCCTGTCCAACCTGGCCGTCACCTGGCACAACGAGGGCAAGAAGACGCGCAACGAGGACACGTTCCGCTACGCGGACGCCGTCTACAGCGACTACCTCACGCTCTTCCCGGACAACCCCAAGGCGTACGACCTGCGCTTCTTCTGGGCGGAGCTGCTCAACGACAACCTGCAGAACTACGAGAAGTCCGCCGCCAACTACACGCTGGTCGTCCTGCAGGACGCCAAGGTGCTGGAGGCCAAGGACGACAAGGGCAAGCCCAAGCCGGGCAAGCCGGGCAAGTGGCTGCAGAACGCCGCCTACAACGCGGTGCTCGCCTACGACGAGGTCGTCAAGACGGCCGAGTCGCGCGGCGAGGCGAAGAGCGAGGGTGTGTCTTCCGACATCACCAAGAAGGCCACCATCCCCACGCTGAAGAAGGCGCTGCTGGACGCGTGCGAGCGCTACCTCAAGTACGTGCCCAAGGGCGACAAGCGGGTGGAGATCGCCTTCAAGGCGGCCAACATCTACTACCGCCACAACCACTTCGACGAGGCGGTGCTGCGCTTCAGCGAGATCGCGCTCGGCTACCCCGAGTACAAGTTCGAGGACGGCTCGCGCGCGGCGGAGATCAGCGCCAACCTCATCCTGGACTCGTACAACCTGCTGCAGGACTTCGCGAAGGTGAACGAGTGGGCGCGCCGCTTCTATGCCAACGACAAGCTGGCGACGGGCAAGTTCCGCGACGACCTGGCGAAGCTCATCGAGCAGTCGTCCTTCAAGCTGGTCAGCCAGCTGGAGGAGAAGAAGGAGTTCGCCAAGGCGGCCGAGGCGTACCTCAACTTCGTGCACGACTTCCCGCAGACGGAGATCGCCGACCTGGCGCTCTACAACGCGTCCGTCGACTACTACAAAGCCAAGATGCTGGATAAGACCATCGAGGTCCGCGCCCGGCTCTTCGCGCAGTACCCCCGTTCCAAGTACGTGCCGGACTCCATCTACGCGAACGCGGAGGCGCTGGAGGCCATCGGCGACTTCGAGCAGGCCGCGACCACGTACGAGCTGTACGTGAAGGGCTACGAGCGCAGCCTCGGGGAGAAGGGCGGCGGCAGCGCCAGGGCGCGCGGCAAGAGCGCGAAGAACGCCAGGAGGGGCGGAGGCGACGACAACAAGCCCGCGGTGGTGCAGAAGTGGGACGAGTCCAAGGCGCAGGTGGCGCTGTTCAACGCGTCCACCTACCGCGAGGGCCTGGGCCAGACGAAGGCCGCGCTGAAGAACCGCGAGCGCTACCTGGAGCTGTGGCCGAAGGCGAAGGACGCGGACGACATCCGGCTGTCCATCATCGACCTGACCGGCAAGAGCGGCGCGGCGATGAAGGCCATCAAGATGCTGGAGGAGTACGAGCGCGACAACATGCGCTCGGCCAGCAAGTTCCTCACGGCCGAGGGTCGCATCATCGACCTCTACAAGAAGATGAACAAGACGCGCGACGTGGTGCGCATGTACAAGCGCGTGGGCGAGCACTTCGACCAGCTGCCGCGCCGCGTGCAGACCACGCTGGAGAAGCCCGCGTTGGCCACCGCCGCCCAGGCGCACTTCCTGGGCGTGGAGCCGGACTGGGCCGAGTACAAGCGCCTGAAGCTGTACTGGGGCGCGCCGCCGTCGCCGGACCGCTTCCGCGCCAGCATCCAGGACAAGAGCCGCGCGCTGCAGGTGGTGGAGAAGAAGTACGTGCAGACGGTGTCCCTGGGCGCGCCCGAGCCGTCGCTGTGCGCGCTCAACCGCATCGGCCTGGCGTACGACCACTTCGCCGACCGCGTCACCAACGCGCCCATGCCCCGCGGCCTGGACGAGGAGTCCCAGCAGGCGCTGCGCGACGAGTTCTCCAACCAGGCCCAGCCGCTCAAGGACAAGGCCACGGAGGCCTTCGCCGCTACGGTCGCCAAGAGCCGCGAGCTGGACGTGTTCAACGACTGCGCCGCCGAGGCGCTGAAGATGCTGCGCACGACCTACCAGCCGGACCGCTACCCGGAGATGCACGAGGAGAAGGTCGCCCTGAAGAGCCGCAGCCAGCTCATCGGTGGTGACGTGCTCGCGGGCATCCAGGACGTGCCGCCCCCGGCGCCCACCGCGGTGGCCGAGGCCCAGAAGAAGAAGGAGACGCTGCAGGAGGACCTCACGGACCTCACCGCGCAGCTGCGCTCGCAGACCGAGACCCAGGTGGACACCAAGTCCACCGCCTCCACCCCGGATGGCACCAAGCCCGCCAAGTCGGGCGGCGCCGACGAGGAGCCGGAGGACTTCCTCTAATGAACCGGACGACCCGTACCATGCGCCTGTTCCCCCTGCTGGCCGCCGCGGCGCTCGTCGCCGCCGGCTGCTCCTCGTCCAAGGCCACCGGCCCCGCGGCTCCGTCCAAGGGCCCCGTCGCGAAGTCCCCGTCGGACGCGCCGCCGCCGCCCATCTCGAACACGGCCAAGGCCCGCTTCGAGGACGCGGTGAAGTCCTTCGACACGCAGAAGAAGGCCAAGGCGTTCGACTACCCGGCGCTGGAGCGCAAGTTCAAGTCGGCCCTGGAGTCCGACGCGAACCTGGCCGAGGCCGAGTACAACCTGGGCGTCATCGCCGAGCGCCAGGGCAACACCACCGAGGCCAAGGCCCGCTACAAGGCCGCGCTCACCAAGAAGCCCTCGCTGCGCCAGGCGTCGGAGAACCTGGCCGTCATGGAGCAGAACGCGGGCAACGTGGCCGGCGCCGTGGCTCTCTACCAGGAGGTCCTCCAGCGCTACCCGGACGACGCGCAGTCGCGCGCCCGTCTGGCGGAGATCTACCGGCAGCAGAACGACCACGACAAGGCGATGGAGCTGTCGCGCGGCGCGCTGATGCGCGACCCCGCGTCCACCACCGCGCTGAAGGTGATGATCCGCAGCTACCTGGACCGCAAGCAGCTCTCCATGGCGAAGCTGGTGGCGCTGCGCGGCGTGAAGCTGGACGGCGCGGACCCGGAGCTGCACCACCTGGTGGGCATCATCCAGCTGCGCGAGGGCAACGCGGACGACGCGCGGCTGTCCTTCAAGAAGGCGCTGGAGGCGCGCGACGACTATGTCCCCTCGCACGTGGAGCTGGCCCAGCTGTCGCTCGACGCGGAGGACTACCCCGGCGCCGAGGAGCACCTGCGCCGCATCCTGCAGGCGGACGGGAAGAACGCCACCGCGCACCTGAACCTGGGCCTCTCCTACAAGGGCCAGGGGCAGTACGACAAGGCGATGCAGGAGTACGACGAGGCGGAGAAGCTCGACCCGGAGCTGGCGGCGGTGAGCCTCAACCGCGCCATCATCCTGCACAAGGTGAAGGACGCACCCGAGCGCGCCCTGGAGCTCTACAAGAAGTACGTCGCCATGGCGGGTGACGGCGTGGGCCTCTCCGGTGAGTCCCCGGTCTTCGGGCTGCTGCGCGAGGCGGAGACCCTCGTCAACGCCAAGCGCGAGGCTGCCATGGCCGAGCAGCAGGCGAAGAAGCTGGAGGAGCTTCAGAAGCAGCAGCAGTCCCAGATGCAGGCCGCGGAGAAGAAGAACCAGGAGAAGAACCAGGCCCCGCCCCCGGGTGGCGCCGTGGCTCCGGTGGCCGGCTCCGGCACAGGCGCGCAGGCCACGCCCGCGGGTGGGACTCCGCCCCCGTCGCCCGCACCTGCGCCCCCGCCCGCGGAGAAGAAGAATGCAGGCACGGCGGATCCTTCCGAGCCGGGTGAGCCCGAAGACGACCTGCTGTGAAAGTTGGGACGTCCCCGGGTGCCTTCGCTGTGGCGGGCCCCGGGGCGATGATGCGAACCTTCGCGGTGTCCGCGTCAGCGGACACACGGTGTGGAACGGGCCCGGCGGGGCCCGCGTGGGAGACAGTGATGCGGAAGGCTCTGATGCTGTGCGCGGTGCTCTCGGCGGCGACCGCGTTCGCCCAGGATGACGACGCCGCCAGGCCGGCGGGTGGTGGGGCGGGCGACGGCAATGTGCGCTACTCGAAGACCACCAACATCGACTTCGAGGACGACACCATCGAAGGCGACCTCACCAAGCCGGACGGCGAGTACATCGACGCCCGCGAGAGGGTGAAGCACTCGAACCTCATCCGCATCCGCGAGGACTTCGAGGACAAGGTGATGCAGTCGGTGGGCGAGCTGTAGTTTCCGCCTTCCTGCGCCGGTGGGAACCTGCCGGCGCGCGCGTTGTCATACCGGGCATTGACCCCACGCAGGAGCCTTCATGGCCGTTCCGCTGACACTCAAGGTCTTCAAGGGCGAGACGTTGGTCACGTCCAAGGACTACGAGCGCGACATCATCAAGATTGGCCGTCTGTCCTCGGCGCACCTGTGCCTGGAGGACGAGAAGGTCAGCCGCATCCACTCCGTCATCGAGGTCGCCGGCGACGGCTCCATGTCCATCATCGACATGGGCAGCGTCGAGGGGACGTACGTCAACGACAAGCGGGTCAACAAGGGCCAGCTGTCGTTCGGTGACAGGATTCGCGTGGGTGGGACGACCATCCACCTGGAGAACCCGGCCGCCGTGGCCGCGGTGAACCTGGCCGTCGCCGCCGCGAGCACCGACGCCACCACGGAGAAGAACCCCGTGCTGGCCGCGGGCGCTCCGGCCGCCGGGCTCGCGCAGGCCGCCGCCGTGGCCGCGGAGCCCGAGGCCCCCGCTCCGACCGCCGCCGCGAGCTCGGGCGCGCTGGATGCCTCCGTCGCCGCCACGCAGAAGAACGCCATCGTGGCCGCCGAAGAGGAGCCCGCTCCCGTGGCCCGCGAGGCCGCCGCCGAGGCCGCGCCGCGTGCTCGCACCGTGCGCCGCTCCAAGTCGAGCGGTCCGCAGGGCGTGGCGCTGCGCTTCTCCTGGGGCGATCAGCGGGTGGGCGAGTTCTTCGTGGGCCCGGGCGCCAAGCGCGCCGTGGCGGTGGGCAGCGCCGCGGGCGTCGACTTCGTCATGGGGGACGCCAAGCTGGGCGGCCCGCGCTTCGAGGTGCTCCGCACCGACGGCCAGTCCTTCACCGTGCGCTTCACCGGCAAGATGAAGGGCGAGCTGGTGCGCAAGGGCGAGACGCAGGAGCTCAAGGCGGTCATCGAGTCCGGCAAGGCCTCGCACGAGGGTGACGCGTACACGCTCACGCTCGACGCGGAGGACTTCTTCTGGGTGGACCTGGGCGGCGTGACGATGGAGGCCGTCTTCCAGTCCGTCCCCAAGCGCGTCGTGGCGCCGCTGGGCGAGTCGCTGGACTACACCGCGCTCAACATCTTCCTGGTGATGTTCTTCGCGGCCACCGCGTTCGTCATCACCGCGATGAACCGCACCGGCGAGGGTGACGAGTACGCGGACGAGCTGTCCGCCAACTCCGCGCGCATCGCCAAGCTCATCATCAAGCCGCCCGAGGTGCAGAAGAACAAGTTCCTCGAGCGCCTCAATCAGCAGAAGGAGGCGAAGAAGAGCGGCGAGATGGCGGCCAAGAGCCGCGGTGACGAGGGTCAGATGGGCAAGAAGGACGCGCCCAAGACCAACAACCGCACCGCGCCCAAGGGTGACCCGAACAAGAAGGACGAGGCGCGCGCGCTGACCGCGAAGATCTTCGGCGGCGGCAAGGGCGGCATCTCCACCGTCTTCGGCAGCAAGGGCCTGGGCGGCGACCTGAAGAGCGCCATGGGCAACATGTTCGGCGCCAAGGCGGGCAACTCGGGCGGCTTCGGTGGCCTGGGCCTGCGCGGCTCCGGCGGCGGCGGCGGCGGCACGGGTGACACCGTGGGCATCGGCGGCATCGGCACCAAGGGCCGCGGCGGTGGTACCGGCAGCTATGGCACCGGCGTGGGCGTGCTGGGCGGCAAGTCCAGCGTGGACGTGGGCATCACCTCGTCCGACCCGGAGGTCATGGGCTCCCTGGACAAGGAGCTCATCCGCAAGGTCATCCAGGCCAACCGCGCGCAGATCCGCTACTGCTACGAGAGCATGCTCAACCGCTTCCCGAAGCTGGGTGGCAAGGTGGCGGTGAAGTTCGTCATCACGGCCACCGGCTCCGTGGCGTCGTCCTCGGTGGCGCAGTCCACGGCGGGCAACGCGGAGCTGGAGACGTGTGTGGCGGGCCGCGTTCGCACCTGGAAGTTCCCCGAGCCCAAGGGTGGTGGCGTGGTGGTCGTCACCTATCCGTTCATCTTCAAGCAGTCCGGCGAGTAGCGCGCCGGATGTTCATTGTCGGACGGGCGGCCCTTCCCCGGGGCCGCCCGCGCAGTCACCCCGGCTCCCGTCCCCCGTGGGAGCCCCCGTCAACCTCAGGACCGCATGAAAGCCCTCGCCCCCATTGCCCTGTGTGCCGCGTTCGTCCTCCCCATGGCCGCGAGCGCACAGCAACCACCCACCACGGCGACGGGTGACCGGCCCGCCACCACGTTCGATGAAATCGAGCGGGGCTTCTACTTCGCGCTGCTCGGCGGTCCGCTCTTCGTGACGAACCCGCCCGCGGCCGAGGGGACGCCCCGGCCCTTCTCCTCCGGCCCCATGGCCCAGGTGGAGGTGGGCGTGGACCTGGGCGAGCGCATCTCCGTGGGCCTGTTCGTCATGGGCTCCAGCATCCGCACCAGCGCCGAGTACATCGGCGAGTCCGGCGGCGCGGTGTCCGGCGACTACTCCACCTTCGTCCCGGGCGCGGTGCTGCGCGCGCGTCTGGTGGGCCTGGCCGACAGCCAGGAAGTGAAGCGCACGTGGTTCTATCTCCGCGCGGGCGCGGGTTATGCGATGTTCTCGCCGAAGCGTCTCCTTCCGGATTCCGACATTCTTGTGTTTGCCGGGCCCGGAGTGGAGTACTACACACGGTTGCGCCACTTTTCCGTGGGGCTCGAGGTCACGGGGAACTACCTCGTTTCCGGAGGCTCGTTCGGATTCGCTGTGGCGCCGAACATTCGCTACGCGTTCTAGCGGGAGATAGACGTGCCTCAGGAGAATGGAAGCGGTGGGCCGCGCCAGGGTGGGCGCGGTCGTGACGGGGGTGCGCCGGGTCAGGGCCCGCGCCGTGATGGTCCTGGCGGTGGATTTGGTGGCCGTGGCGGTCCCGGAGGCCCTGGTGGTGGCAGGGGCGAGGGACGTGGCCGCGGCGAGGGTCGGGGTCGTGGCCGCGACGAGGGCCCCGTGGGCCCCGGTCAGCGGGTCATCTCCGAGCTGAGCGTCCTCGAGAAGGCGCTGTCCAAGACGGACTTCACGGCCGAGAAGGCCCCGCTGCAGGCGATCGTCCGCTCGCTGCGGCCCATGCGGCTGAAGTCGCTGGATGATCTGGACCTCAACACGCGAGGTCGCCTCATCACCACGATGCTGCGCGTGCAGCGTCAGCCCAAGCCGGCCGCGCCGGAGGCTGCCGCCGCCGACGCGGCTCCGGTCGAGGCCCCCGCGGCTCCCGCGGAGGCGGCGGCTCCGGCCGAGGGTGCCGAGGCTGTCGCCACGGAGGGCGCGCCCGCGGAGGCGGCGGCTCCGGCGGCGCCCGCGGTGGACCCGGCGAAGGAGAAGTTCGACGCGTGGACGGACGTGCTGTTCCTGGTGGGCCAGGTCTGGCGCGCTGCGGGCGACAAGGAGCGCGCCGAGGCGGCCTTCACCGCCAGCGGCCGTCAGCCGGGTCCCGAGGTCGAGGAGCCCCCGGCGCCCGCGCAGGCCCGGACGGAGTCGCGTCCGGAGCGCGGTGAGCGTCGCGAGCGCCCGGAGCGTCGGGAGCGCGGTGAGCGTCCGGAGCGCGGCGCGTCCGGTGAGCGTCGCGAGCGCCCGGAGCGGGGCGAGCGTCGGGAGCGCGGTGAGCGTCCGGAGCGCGGCGCGCCCGGTGAGCGCCGTCCGGTGCCCGAGCTGACCGGGGACTGGAAGGAGCAGGCCAAGCAGCTGGAGGCCATGGGCCGCACGCGTGACGCGGGCCGGCTCCACGAGCGCAACGGTGGCTTCGCCGACGCGGCGCGTCTGTTCGAGGCGGGCGGGGACCTCAAGAGCGCCCTGCGCAACGCCCTCGCGGGTGGGGACAACGACTCCGCGCGCAAGCTGGTGAGCACGCTGCCGGCGGATCAGCTCGCCCCCACGCTGGAGAAGGCCGGCGCCTACGAGCTCCTCATGGAGCACTACGTGGGCAAGGGTGACTTCGAGAACGTGGCGCGCCTGTACGAGCGGGCCCGCCAGTTCGACCAGGCCGCGCTCGCCTATGAGCGCGCGGGCAAGCTGACCCTGGCGCGCAAGTCGTACGAGCGCTCGCGGGACATGGCCAGCGCCAACCGCATCCGCGGGCTCGAGGTGAAGAGCCTGGTGGAGCGTGGCGACCGTCTGGGCGCGGCCACGCTGCTCGTGGCGGCCGGCCAGCGCCGCGAGGCGGTGGAGGTGCTCGGCACGCTGCCTCCGCCCAAGGCGTTCCACTTCATGCAGCGGCTGAAGCTGGACGACGAGGCGAAGGAGCTGGCGCAGCGCGAGCTGGCCCGGGCCGAGTCGGAGCAGAAGCCCGCGGGCCGTGCGCGCTGGCTGGAGCTGCTGGGCGACGTCGCCGCGTCCGCCGAGGCGTGGGAGGCCGCGGGGCGCAAGGACAAGGCCCTGCCGCTCCACGAGAAGCTCGGCAACCTGACTCGCGCCGCCCAGCTCGCGGAGGAGCTGCAGCAGCGCGACAAGGCCGTGGCCCTCTACACCCAGCTGAATGACAGCGCGGGTCTGGAGCGGGCCAAGGCGCTGCCCGAGGCGGCTCCTGCTCCGGCGCCCACCGAGGCGTCCGCCGGGGGCGAGGACGGGGACTCATCCCCCGACGCTTCCTCGGCCGAGTAGCAAGAAGGCCAATGATTCCCGCCCTTTGGCGGGTTTTGCACGATTGCTCGGGGGCGCTCGCGGCCGGTAGAGTCCGGCGGCTGGCGCCCCCGCTGCGTTCCATTTTCACCCCCGAGGCCCGCCGTCCCCATGCAACAGCCCACGTCTGCTCGACCCACGCTGCGCGTGTCCGATGACCGGAGCTTCGTCGAAGCCGAGGCCGCCCTGGAGAAGGCTGGCCGTGTGGAGGAGTTGATCCGCCTGTACGAGGGGCGCTCGCGCGACGTCGCCAGTGACGAAGCGGTGCGCCTGTTGTGCCGCGCGGCGGAGCTCGCGCACGAGCGGCAGCGCAACGCGCCGCGGGCGGAGGAGCTGCTCAAGCGCGCGCTGCTGGTGGCGAAGGAGCCGCTGCCGGCGCTTCGTGGTCTCAAGCGCCTGCACGAGTCGCGGCAGGACGCCGCGGCGCTGTCGGACGTGCTGGAGAAGCTGGGCAGCGCGACCCAGGGCGAGGAGAGCGCGGGCCACTATCTGAAGGCGGCGGACCTCTACGAGCAGAAGCTCTTCCGTCGCGACAGGGCGGTGCTGTGCCTGCAGCGCGCGGCGCGCGCGAAGTCGGACCGGGCCATCTTCCGGCGGGTGCGGCAGCTGCTCCTGTCCGAGGAGCGCTTCCAGACGGCGTTCGAGGCGCTGGAGCGCGAGCGCGAGGCGCTGGGCGACGCGGGCATGGCCGAGGAGTACGCGGCGCTCGCCGAGCGACTGGTGGACGACCCCACCGAGCATGAGCTGGCGCAGCGGGTGCTCGATGTCGCGCGGACGTTGGAGCCGCAGAACGCGCGCGTGGAGAAGGCCACCCGCGCGCTGCAGCGCTTCGAGCAGACGTGGCGCGACCGCGTGCGGATGCTGCGCGGCATGTCGCTGGAGGAGCGCGACAGGAAGAGCGCCGCGCGGCTGTCGCTGCTCGTGGCGAAGCTGTTCGCCTGGTACGACCCGGGCTCGGCCGGCAAGGTGAAGGAGGCGTTGGACCGCTGCTTCCTGCTGTGGCCGGGCATGCCGGAGGGCCTGTCCCTCATCGAGAAGATGGCCGCGCGCGCGGGCACGGACTTCGCGCCGGCCATCGAGCAGATTGAAGCGATGGCGGGCGAGGTGAAGGACCGCGGCGCGCAGGTGGACCTGTGGCTGCGCGTGGGCACGCTGCGGCTGGGCCGGCTGAACGACGCGCCCGGCGCGCTGGCGGCCTTCGAGAAGGCGGTGGCGGCGGACCCGTCGCGCGCGGACGCGGCGAGCCTCACGGCGGAGCAGCTGCTGGAGGGGGGCCGGGCGCAGGACGCGGTGGTGGTGCTGGAGCGCTACCTGGGCACCGTGAAGGACAAGTCGGGCCAGGCGGCGATGCGCCTGCGGCTGGCGGAGCTGTGCCTGACGCAGCTCAAGGACGGCGCGGCGGCGCGCGCGCACCTGGAGGCCGCCCTCAAGCTGGACCCCACGCACGCGCTGGCGGCCTTCCAGCTGGCGCGGCTCCTGGCGGAGGACGAGGAGCTGGAGGCGGTGGTGCCGCTGCTGGACCTGGCGCTGCTGGCGCCCCGTCCGAGGGCGGAGCGGGTGGCCTTCTGCGAGGCGCTCGCGCTGATGTTCGAGGAGAAGGACGACGCGCGCGGCGCCTTCGAGGTGCTGTCGCGGGCGCTGGAGCTGGATCCGGCGCGTCCGCTGCTGCTCGGCTCGGTGGTGGAGCACGCGGAAAAGGCCAACGCGCGGCCCGCGCTGGCCCTGGCGCTCCAGCGCGCGGCGCAGGCGGCGCCCGTGGTGGAGGTCGCGGCGACGCTGTGGCGGCAGCTCGCGCAGCTGCTCGAGGGGCCGCTGGCGGACCCCGTGCGCGCGGAGGCGGCGTGGCGCGAGGTGCTGGTGCGGGTGCCCGGTGACGAGGCCGCCACGGAGGCGGTGAAGTCGCTGCAGGCGGCCGCGGCGCTCGCGGACGACCCGAAGGCGCGCATCGAGGCGGAGGTGACGCGGCGCGAGGCCGCAGGCGCTCCGCCCGAGGAGCTGGAGCCGCTGGTCCGCGAGTGGACGCAGCTGGCGCCCGACGAGGTGGGCGCGGTGCAGCGGCTGCAGGCCTTGTGCGTGGCGCTGTCCCGCTTCGACGAGGCGGCGGCGCTGGCGGGGCGGCTGGCGGCGCTGGCGGAGACGCAGCTGGAGCGCAACGAGTGGACGGCGCGCCAGGCCAAGCTGTACGCGGAGCGACTGGGACGTCAGGAGGATGCGGCGGACCTGTTCCTGGGCCTGCTGACGGAGAACGTGTCCACGGGCGTGGTGGTGGGCGGCCTCGAGCGCCTGGCGGCCTCCGGCGTGAGGACGCAGGAAGTCACCGAGGCGCTGGCGGCGCACTACGGGCGCACGGGCGACCACCAGCGTCAGGTGGCGGCGCTCCAGCAGCAGCTCGAATCCACGACGGACGTGGCCGCGCGCAAGCGGCTGTTCTCGCTGCTGGCGAGCATCCACGAGAAGCAGCTCGCGGACAGCCGCGCGGCCTTCGACACGCGCGTGCGCGTGCTGCGCGAGGATCCGCGAGATGAGTCCTCGCGCGGCGAGGCCTTGCGGCTGGCGAGGGACTTGTCGGCGCACGCCGAGCTGGGGCGCGTGTTGCGCACGCTGGCGGCCGAGGCCGAGGACCCGGCGGTGGCGTTGTCGCTGCTCACCGAGGCGGCGGGGCTGGCGGAGGAGGGCGGGCTGGTGGCGGAGGCCATCGCCGCGCTCGAGGCGGCGGTGGAGCGCGCTCCGGAGTCGGGCGCGGTGCTGCAGCGACTGGTGCGCCTGTATGGGCGCGCGGGTCGCGCGGCGGACGCGGAGGAGCTGCTGCGCAAGCGCATCCAGGGCGCTCGCGGCGCGGAGAAGCTGGAGCTGCTGCTCCAGTGGGTGGACCTGAACACGGAGCTCGGGCGTCCGGCGCAGGCCGCCGAGGCGCTCCAGTCCGCGCTCTCGCACGGCGCCGAGGAGGGGCGGCACCTGCCGCGCCTGGCGGAGCTGTACGAGAAGGCCGGCCGCACGCGGGAGCTGGGCGACACGCTGGCGCGGATGATTGGCCTGGCGGAGTCGGCGGGTGAGACGGACAAGGTCTCGCGGCTGAAGCTGCGCCGCGCGCAGCTGCTGCAGGGCCTGCAGGACGGCAGCGCGGAGGCGGTGAGCAGCTACGCGGACATCCTGCTGCAGCGCCCCTCGGACCCGGACGCGCTCGCGGCGCTGGAGGCCATGCTGGCGTCGGGCACGGCGCGCGAGGCCGCGGCGCGCGTGCTGTTGCCCGCGCTCGAGCGGACCAAGGACTACCGCAAGCTGGTGGCCACGCTGGATGTGCTGGCGGAGGTGGCCAAGGACGACGCGGCGCGGGTGCAGGTGCTGCGGCAGGCCGCGCAGGTGCATCTGGCGCATCTGCGGCAGCCGGAGCTGGCGTTCGCGGCCCTGGCCCGCGCGCTCCGACTGGCGCCCGGCGACGCGGGGCTTCGCTCCACGGCGCGTCAGGCGGCCGAGGACGCCGACGCGTTGGACAGCTACGCGGAGATCATCGAGGAGCTGACGGAGGAGGGGGACGTGGGCTCCGCGCGCGCGGCGCTGCTGCGCGAGCTGGCCGAGGTGCAGGAGAAGAAGCTCGACGACAAGGCGGGCGCGGTGAAGGCCCTGCGCGCGCTGCTGGTGCTGGAGCCGGGCAACCTGGACAGCCTGCGCGCCTTGCAGCGGCTGCACCGGGGCGGCGAGGAGTGGGCCGCGCTGGCGGAGGTGCTGGAGAAGCTGGCGGCCGCGTCGCCGGAGCCGGCCGAGCAGCTCGGGTTCCTGCGCGAGGCCGCGCTGCTGCACGAGGCCCGCCTGTCGGACCTGGAGAGCGCGGCGGAGGCGTGGCGCGCCATCGCCCAGCGGGACCCGGGCAACCGCGAGGCCGCGGCCACGCTGGACCGGCTCTACACGGAGCTCGGGCGCCATCAGGACCTGGCGTGGGCGCTGGCGCTGCGCCGCAATCAGGAAGGACAGAGCCCGCAGGGCCGCGAGGTCTCCTTCCGCCTGGCCGAGCTGCAGCGCACGGTGCTCGACGATTCGAACGCGGCGCTGGCGCTCTACAAGCGCATCCTCGCGGAGGACTCGGGTCACCCCGGGGCTCGCGCCGCGCTCGAGGCGTGGGTGAAGGCGGCGGTGTCCGCCAGTGGCGCCGCGCTGGATGTGTTGGACCCGGTGCTCGTGCAGGTGGGGGACCATGCCCGCCGCGTGTCGCTGCGCGAGGCGCGGATGGAGTCCGCGCTCACCACGGAGAAGATCCTCCTCGCCGGGGAGATTCGTCGCATCTACGAGCGCGACATGAGCCAGCCGTCGCTGGCCTTCATGTCCGCGGTGAAGTCCTTCGCGCAGGGCCTGGACCGGGACGGTGTGCGCCCCGACCTGGAGCGCCTGGCGCGCGAGACGGGCTCGCACGAGGTGCTCGCGGAGATCTACGAGACGGCGGCGGTGGAGCTCACCGAGGGTGACCCGGCCGCGCTGGACCTGCTGCGCCGCGCCGCGGAGCTGCGCGAGTCGTTGGACCAGCCCGAGGAGGCCGCGCGCCTCTGGAAGAACCTGCTCGCGGACGCGCCGCAGGACCGCCAGGCGCTGGAGGCGCTGTCCCGGCTGTACGAGAAGGGCCAGAACGCCAAGAGCCTGTCGGAGGTCTACACGCGTCAGGCCCAGCTCTCCCAGGACGCCGAGGAGCGCGTGGGGTTGTTGCTCAAGGCGGGCGAGGCGTACGCCAACGCGGGTGAGGACGCCCGGGCCATCGAGACGTACCGCTCGGCGCTGGCGTTGCGGCGGCTGCCCGAGGGGCTGCTCGCGCTGGAGCGGCTGTACGCGAAGGCGCGGCGCTTCGTGGAGCAGGCGGATGTGTTGGACCAGCTCGCGGACGGCGCGGCCGACGACGCCGCGCGGCGGAGCTGGCTGCTCAAGCGCGCGCAGCTGCTCGAGAAGGAAGTGGGCCCGGCGGAGGCGCTGCCCGTCTATCGCCGGCTCCTGGAGCTTGCGCCCGGGGACGGCCAGGTGGTGGCGGGCCTGGAGCGGCTGATGGCGCACGACGGGCCCCGCGTGGAGGCGGCGCGTCTGTTGGAGCCCGTCTACCGGGGCTTGAACGACACCCGGAAGCTGGTGGAGGTGATGGAGGTGCTGCTGCCCGGCGTGGCGCCGGAGCGGCGACTGGAGCACATCCAGGAGATCGCCACCCTGCGCGAGGCGCTGGGGCAGACGTCACTGGCCTTCGTGGCGCGGCTGCGCGCGTTCAACGAGTTCCCGCAGGAGACGTCGGTGCGCGACGAGCTGGAGCGGCTCGCGGCGGACTCCGGCTCGTTCGAGGAGGTCGCGGGCGCGTACGAGGACCAGCTCGAGCGGGACACGCAGGAGCCGCTCGCCGGGGACCTGTGGCGCCGACTGGCGGCGCTCTACGACAACCGCCTCAAGCGCTACGACCTCGCGGTCCGCGCACTGGAGGAGGTCAGTCGCAGGGACCCGAAGAACAAGGCGGTGCTGGAGTCCATCGCCCGCGTCCATCGGCGCACGGGGGCTCACCGTGAGCTGGGGCTGGTCATGCGGCGGCAGGTGGCCGCAGAGCCGAACGCGGCGTCGCAGGTGAATCTGCTGTTCGAGCTGGCGCACCTGGCCGAGGAGACGCTCGCGGACAAGGCGCTGGCGGCGCAGGCGTACCGCGAGATCCTGCTGCTGCGTCCGGAGAACGCGAACGCGCTCAAGCTGTTGGGGCGCGTGCTGGCGGAGATGGAGCGCTGGCCGGAGCTGGCGCAGCACATCGAGCGTGAAATCCAGCTCGCCGACGCGCGCGGTGCCCAGGAGGAGTCGTCTGACTTGCGCGTGCGGCTGGGGCGCCTGAAGTTCTCGCGTCTGGATGACCCGCGCGGGGCGCTGGAGCTGTACCAGTCCGTGCTGGAGCGGCGGGCGGGACACGCGGGCGCGGTGGGTGCGCTCGAGGAGATGGCCCGCTCGGAGAGCCCGCTGCGCGGCGCGGCCGCGAGCGCGCTGGAGCCGGTCTTCGTCGCCGTCGGCAACCACCTCAAGCAGGTGGAGATGCTGGAGTCGCGCGTGTCGGCGGAGGCGGTGCCCCAGGAGCGCGCCGCGCTCCTGCGCCGCATCGCGGAGATTTATGCCGGTCCGCTGGAGAACGCGGAGATGGGCTTCCTCGCCGCGACGCGCGCGTTGCGAGAGCTGCCCGATGACCTGCGCTCGCTGGAGCTGTGCGTGTCGCTGGTGGACCGCGCCGAGGCCCCCGAGGAGCTGGGCGCGGTGCTGATGGAAGTGGCGCCCAAGGCGGGAGACGCGGCGCGCGCCGAGCTGTACCGCGCGCTGGCGCGGCTGCAGACGGACCTGGGCGAGCCCACCGAGGCGCTGGCGTCCTGGAAGCGGGTGCTCGAGCTGCGGCCCACGGACGCCGAGGCGCTGGATGGCACCGTGCGACTGGTGGCGTCGCAGGGCAAGCCGACGGAGCTGCTCGAGGTGCTGCGCCGTCAGCTGGCGGTGGCCGAGGAGCCCGCGCGCCGTGCGGCGGTGCTCTTCCAGATCGGACACCTGCAGGAGGAGCAGCTCCAGGACGCCCTGGGCGCGCTGGCGACCTTCCGGCGCCTCCTGGAGCTCAAGCCGGACGACGTGGCCGGCCTGGAGCGCATGGAGGCGCTGTGCCAGAAGCAGGAGCGCTGGCCGGAGCTGGCGGACGTGCTGGCCCGCCGCATCGCGCTGATGCCTCCGGAGGCGGGGCTGGAGCTGAAGTTCCGCCTGGCCTCGGTGCGCGAGACGCGGCTGTTGGACCGCACGGGCGCGCTGGCGCTGTACGGCGAGGTGCTGACGGTGCAGCCCAACCATCCGGGCGCGGTGGGCCGGATGGAGGCGCTGGTGTCGCGCGAGCCGCAGAACCTGCTCGCGGTGGAGACGTTGCTGCGCGCCTTCCGCGCGAGCGGCGACGTGCCGCGGCTGGCGCAGCTCATCGAGACGCGCGTGGGCGTGTCCACGGATGCCTTCGAGCGCAAGGCGCTGTTGGGCGAGCTGGCGACGCTGCGCGAGTCGCAGGGCGAGTCGGAGCTGACGTTCCTGGCGCTCTTCCGCGCCTTCAAGGAGGACCCGAACGACGGTGAGGTGCGCCGTCGTCTGGAGAACGCCACGGATGCCTCGGACAGCTACGACGAGCTGGTCGCGGCGTACGAGGAGGCGCTGCCGCGCGTGGCCGAGGCCGCCGACGCGGCGCAGGTGTGCCTGAAGCTGGGCCAGCTGCTCGAGTCGAAGTTGAGGGACTCGGACCGCGCCGTCTCGTACTACGAGCGGGCGCGCACGCTGCATGTCGCCGTGCAGGCCAAGGCGCTGGTGGCGCTGGACCGGCTGTACCTGGAGCTGCAGGCGTGGCCGGAGCTCGCGGGCATCCTGGAGGCGCTCGTCACCGGCGCCACCGAGCAGGCCGAGCGCGTGGGCTACCTCTTCCGCCTGGGGCAGCTCTACCAGGAGCGGCTGGACAGTCCGGACCGCGCGGCGAGCGCCTACGAGGGCATCCTCAAGCTGGAGCCCGGGCACCTGGCGTCCGCGCGGCTCCTGGAGAGCATCTACGAGGCGGCCTCCGCGTCGGAGAAGCTCTACGCCATCCTCAAGCTCCAGTCGGAGAAGGTGGCGGGGGCGGAGCGGGACCGCGTCCTCGCGAAGATGGCGCAGGTGTCCGCCGAGGGGCTGTCGGACCTGGGCGGCTCCATCGAGCTGTACCGCGAGCTGTTGGCGAAGAACGCGCGCAACGACCAGGCCTTCTCCGCGCTCGAGTCGCTGTACGAGCGGGCGAACCGTCCGGAGGACCTGCGCGCGCTGCTCGAGGGCCGTCTGGCGATGACGCTGGACCCCCGTGAGGTGGTGCGGCTCAACGAGCGGCTGGGGCGCGTGGTGTACCGGCTGCTCAAGCAGCCCGAGGCCGCCGTTCCGTACTTCAAGGCGGCGTTGGACCGTGACGCGCGCAACCGCGCGGTGCTGGACACGCTGCGCGAGCTGTACGACGAGACGGAGCAGCGCGAGGAGCTGGTGGGCGTGCTGCGCCGCCTCATCCCGCTCCAGGAGAACAGCGAGGGCGTCAAGGCGCTGCGCCTGCGCCTGGCGGAGGTGCTCGCCGGGATGGGGCGCCGCGAGGAGGCGCTGGACGCCGCCCGTCGCGCGCTGGAGGTCGAGCCCCACCAGGTGGCCGAGCTGGAGCGCGTGCACACGCTGTTCGTCTCGCTGCGCGCGTGGAACGACGCGGTGCGCGCGCTGGAGCTGAAGGTGCAGGTGCACCTGGGCGCCGAGGAGCGTGAGCGCGCCGTCGCCACGTACTACGAGGTGGCGGACCTGTGGGCGGGGCCGGGCGGCAAGCCCGAGCAGTCCACGGGAGCGCTGGAGAAGGTGCTGGAGCTGGACCCCGCCAACCGCACGGCGTACGAGCGCGTGTGCGACCTGTACCGGACGTACAACGACTGGCGCGCCTACGCGACGGCCGTCGACCGGTACATGCCCCACTTCGTCACGGACGAGGAGAAGATGGCCGCCCTGCGCGAGCTGGCTCGCGTGCAGGAGGAGCGGCTGGGGCAGAAGGACGTGGCCTTCCTGGCGCTCTGCCGTGCGCTGCAGCTGGATGCCTCGGACGACACGCTCCGCGAGGAGGTGGAGCGGCTGGCGGACGAGACGGGCAGCCACGAGGAGCTGGCGGCCGTCTACGAGGAGGTCGCGGACGAGCTGCCCCGTGGGCCGCTGGCCGAGCGGCTGTACGCGACGCTCGCGCGGGTCCACGACACGCGGCTGGATGACCCGCAGGCCGCGGAAGGGGCGTTCCGGAAGATCCTCGAGTTCGACCCGACCAACGCCACCGCGCTGGATGGACTGGCCGCGGTGTTCCAGCGCCGGGGCCACGAGCGCGAGTACGTGGTGGCGCTGGAGCAGAAGCTCGAGGCCGCCGGCTCCATCGAGCAGCGCAAGGGCATCCTGCGGGAGATTGCCCGCGTCTGGGACGAGAAGCTGGAGGACCCGTCCGAGGCCGCGAGCGCGCTGTTGCGCGCGCTGGAGCTGGAGCCGGACACCGAGACGCTCGGGGTGCTCACCGCGCTGTACCGGCGGCAGCGCGCGTGGCGCGACGTGGCCATGACGCTCCTGCGCGCCAGGGACCTCGCGGACACCGCCGAGGAGCGCGCGCGCATCCAGGTGGAGGTCGCCGGGGTGTTCGAGCGCGACCTCTCGGACGACGAGTCCGCGGTCGCCGCCTACCGGCAGGCGCTGGAGCTGGACCCGGTCAACCGCGAGGCGCTGGAGTCGCTGGAGCGGCTGCACACCAAGCTGGACCAGCCCGCGGACCTGCTCGCCATCTACGAGCGGATGCTGGAGCTGAGCGACGACTGGCGCGAGAAGGTCCGCGTCCTGTTCCGCAGCGCCACCATCTGGGAGGACAAGTACCAGAACCCGGCCAACGCGGACGTGTGCGTGGAGAGCGTGCTCTCCATCGACCCGCAGAACGTCCAGGCCATCAAGGTCCTCATCCGCCTGCGTCGGGTGCAGGGCCGCTGGGAAGACCTCATCAACGCCTACGAGCGGCAGCTCTCGCTCGCGGTCAGCCCCGAGGAGCAGGCGGAGCTGTACGTGGACATCGGCAACGTCCAGTACCAGAACCTCAAGGCGGTGGACCGGGCCGTCAACAGCTACCACGCGGCGCTCGCGGCGGACCCCGGCAGCCGGCCCGCGCTGCACGCGCTGGGCAAGCTGTACGAGCGCAGCGGCAACTGGCCCTTCGCGCTGGAGATGCTGCAGAAGGAAGCGGAGCTCGCCGGCCAGTCGAAGGACGCGGTGGAGCTGTACTACCGCCTCGGGAAGATCAACGAGGACATGCTGATGGACACGGGCAGCGCCCGGAACGCCTATCAGCTGGCCATCGCCATCGACGCGGGCCACCTGCCCAGCCTCCGCGCCCTCAAGGGCATCCTCGAGCAGGACAAGGACTGGAGCGGCTACGAGCAGACGCTGCGTCAGGAGGCCGAGCAGACCGAGGACCCGGTCGCCAAGGGCAAGGCGCTGCTGGACGTGGCGCGCTACCACGCGGAGACGCGCGAGGACCGCGACACCGCCACGGGCTACTGGGAGGAGGCGCTCAAGCACATCCCGGACAGCATCGAGGCCGCGCGTCCGCTGGCGGACGTGTACATCGCCCACGAGCAGTGGTCCGACGCGGAGCGGATGCTCGACATCGTCACGCGCAAGCTGTCGGAGAAGGCGATGGTGGAGAAGGACGCGGCCACGGCCGCGGACCTGTGCCGCCAGCTCTACCGGCTGGGCTACGTGGCGGAGAAGCTGGGCCGGCGCGACAAGGCGCTCAGCTGCTACGAGACGGCGTACGAGCGCGACGCGACGTACCTGCCCGCGCTCGAGGGCTACGGCAACCTGCTCGTGCAGACGCGCCGCTACGAGGGCGCGCTCAAGGTCTTCCAGACCATCCTCATCCACCACCGCGAGGAGCTCACGGACCTGGAGGTCGTGGAGGTCTACTGGCAGCTGGGTGACATCCACGCCGCGCTCAACCAGGCGGACCGCGCGCAGAACCACTTCGAGAAGGCGCTGGCCATCGACCCGGGCCACGAGCCCACGCTGCGCGCGCTCGTGGTCCTGATGGACAAGGCGGGCCAGTTCGAGAAGTCCGCGGACCTGCGCCAGCAGCTCGTCGGCGTGCTGGAGGGCGAGGCCAAGGTGAAGGTGTACCTGGACCTGGGCCGCATCTCCCGCGACGAGCTGCACGACCCGTACATGGCCATCGACGCCTTCACTGGCGCGCTGCGCGTCCAGCCCGACGCGCTGGAGGTGATGGACCAGCTCTACGTGCTGCTGCGCGAGACGCGTCAGGGCCAGAAGGCCGCGGACGTGCTGGCGCGCATGCTGGCCCTCCCCGCGCTGGCGTCGGAGCCGCACAAGGCCAAGCGCGTCTGGTTCGCCCTGGGCGAGCTGCGCCGTGACGACCTGAAGGACGTCGAGGGCGCGAGCCAGGCGTTCAACGCGGCGTTGGACCTGGACCCCCGCTTCGTCGAGGCGTTCAGCTCGCTCGAGGCGATGCTCGGTGGCGCCCGCCAGTGGAAGTCGCTGGAGGAGAACTACACGAAGATGCTCGGCCGTCTGCCCAAGACGCCGGAGACGCACGTGGCGCGCATGGCGCTGTGGCGCGCGCTGGGGGATTTGTACCACCAGGTGCTCAAGCACCCGGAGGGCGCGGTGGCCGCCTACGGCGTGGCCGCCAAGGGCCTGCCGGACGATGCCGCGGTGCAGGAGACGTATGCCGAGCTCGCCGGCAACCTGCCCGGCAAGGAGGAGGAGGCCATCGCCGCGCTGCGACGCGCGCTGCCTCACACGACCGACGCGCGGAAGCTCTGCGGTCAGCTCGTGCGGCTCGCGGCGCTGCGCAAGGACTACGACCTGGCGTGGCTCGCGGCCCAGGCCGCCTCGGGGCTGCTCGGTGAAGCGGGGGAGGACGAGAAGGAGATCCTCTCCAAGCTGGGGCCCTACGCGAAGAAGAAGGAGGTCGCCCAGCGCCCGGTCGACGACCGGCTGTGGCACACGCACCTGTTCCACCCGAAGGCGCGAGGGCCGCTGGCGGAGCTGCTCGGTCTGCTCTTCGCCAAGGCGGGACACCTGTACGCGGTGCCCTTCACCCAGTACCAGCTCGTGCCGAAGAAGCACCGCATCGACGTGGCCAGCGCGCAGGAGTACCACGTGCACCACTACCGGTACGTGGCGCGCCTGTTGGGCATGGAGGCGGTGGAGCTGTACTCGCCCTTCCTCGTGGCCACGCGCGAGCGCATGGCGAAGCGCTCCAACGAGCCCGCGCCCGAGCCTCTCGTCAATGTGGAGCTGCTGCAGACGCATCCGCCGTGTGTCCGCGTGGGCGGCAAGTACTTCGCGGAGCAGGGCCAGAAGGAGGTGTACTACCTGCTGGGCCGCGCGCTGGCGCTGGCGCGTCCGGAGCTGGCCTTCGCGCAGTACGTGCCCGCCGAGCGGCTGGAGGCCATCCTCCAGGCGGCGCTGAACCTCGTGGTGGGAAATGTGCGTGTCGCCGAGTCCCTCCACGGCGTGGAGATGGAGCGGCGGGCCTTGGAGAAGGTCCTCACGGACGTGGACCGCGCGGCGCTCGCCAAGGCGGCCCGGGCCTGGCTCCCCACGGCGACGCCGCAGTCGGTGCGTCAGTTCCTGGAGGGCGCGGAACTGACGGCTGCGCGCGCGGGCCTCTTCGTCGCCGGGGAGATGGAGCCGGTGCGCCGGCTGGTCCAGGGGGAGACGGGCTCCACCTTCCGCGTCGCCCCTCGCAACAAGCTCAAGGAGTTGCTCGTGTTCGCGACGTCCGAGGAGCTGCACCACCTGCGTGTGGCTGTTGGCACACACGTGGAGGTACAGGTGCGCAGATAGCGCGGTAGAACCCGGGCAAGGGTTCACGCGTTGATGAGCAACCGGGCGGTCGAGGGACGGATCCTTGACCGCCTCGGGTGGCCACTTCTACGATTCCGACGGGATTTCTCCCGTCATTTCCGAGGCTTGCGGAAAAGATGCGTTTCGTCTGTGACAGCTGCCGCGCGCAGTACATGATCAGCGACGACAAGGTTGGCCCGAAGGGGGTCAAGGTTCGTTGCAAGAAGTGCGGCCACACCATCACCGTGCGCCCGGCGGGCGCCGCGGCGGGGAAGGATTCCCCGTCCGAGCCCGCGTCCACCCCTTCTCCCGCTCCCGAGAGCGCGAGCACCCAGGGCAAGGAGGCCGATTCGTCCACCTCCGCCTCGCTGCCCGCGACGCTCGGGACCCCGCCCGAGGGAGGCCTCTTCACGGACGTGGAAGAGGACGAAATCGGCGCGGTCTTCGACCAGGTCCTCAGCTCCGGCACGCACAAGATTCCGGCGGGTGAAGCCGCCGGAGAGGCCGCCGCGCGCGATGCCACCACGGAGTCGGTGCGCAAGCTGGCCGAGGCCGAGGACGAGCCCGACAAGGAGGAGCCGAAGCCCGCGGCCACCTCTCACGAGTGGTACGTGGCCATCGACGAGAAGCAGGTCGGGCCGCTCACCGTGGAGAAGGTGAAGGACGCGTGGGACCGTGGCGAGGTGGGGCCGGACAGCCTGTGCTGGCGTTCGGGCTTCAGCGATTGGATTCCGTTGTCGGAGACGGCGGAGCTGGCGTCGGTGCTGGCGCCGCGTCCGTCGAAGCCGAGCATCGTCGCGCCCGAGCCCGTGTCGGGCTCGACGCCCACGGTGCAGCCGGGGCCCGTGCAGTCCGCGTTCAGCGCGGGCAAGTCGAAGGGCGAGTCGGTGGTGTTGGCGTCGTCCTCCGAGGAGCCGGTGGGGTGGAAGCCGTCGGCCGCCAGCGTGCTCGCCTCGCTCGTGAAGGAGGAGAACGACGCGCTGTCCAAGCCGCCTCCGACGCCCGCGCCCGCGCTGGGGCGTGAGCCGGTGTCGCAGTCCCGCCTGCTCGACGTGCCGATGCCGCCTCCGGAGCCGGTGTCGTCCCCGTCGCTGATGGGCGCGGGGCCGGCGATGGCCGCTCAGATGGCGCCTCCGCAGGCGCCGCACGCCTATCCGCAGCAGCCCTATGGCCAGCCGGCGCAGATGCCGTATGGGCAGCCGCAGGGGCACTATGCGCAGCCTGTCCCGGCGCCGTATGCGCCTCCCGCGGGCTACCCTCCGGCCTATGCACAGGGCGGGGGAGCGCCTCCTGGCGGTGGCAAGGGCCGGGTGGGGTTGATCGTCGGCATCGTCGTGGGCGTGCTGGGGCTCGGTGGTGGAGCCTGGGCGTTGGCGTCGAAGGGCGGCACTCCCGAGGCTCCGCCCACCCAGCAGCCTGTCGCCGCGGCCACGCCGCCGGCGGCGGCTCCGCCCGTGGTGACGCCTCCTCCCGTCGCGGCGGCACCTGTCGCCGCGGCGCCGCAGACGCCGCCTGTCGTGGCCACGGCGCCCGGAGCGCCGACGCAGCCTCCTGCTCCTGAGACAGCGGCCGCGGCGAACCCCGCCGTGGCCGCCGCGGGAGCTCCCACGACCGCGCCCGTGGCGACGCCGCCTCCCGTGGCCGCGCAGCCCGTGGCGGGGCAGGTGCCCGCGACGCCGCCGGCGGATGCGGTGAAGCAGCCGCTGGACAACGCGGTGGCGAAGGTCGAGCGGACGACGACGCCTCGGCGTGCCTCCGGCTCCTCCTCTTCTTCGTCTTCTCGACGGGAGGACACCGAGGAGCGTCCCGTGGCGCGCGCGGAGAAGCCGTCCTCGAGCGATGACGACTTCGACGAGCTGTTCGGCACGAAGAAGTCGAAGCCCGAGCCGAAGGCGTCGGAGAATCGTCCCACGGCCTACATCCCTCCCGAGCCGGGCGGGGGCGGGGTGCGAGACACCCTTCAGCGTTCCGACATCATGGAGGTGGTGCTGAACAACAAGCCCGCCATCGTGAAGTGCGTCAACGAGCAGAAGAAGAAGGACCCGATGCTCAGCGGCAAGCTGGTGATGCGGTGGACCATCCAGACGAGCGGCAAGACGTCGAACGTCACCTGCAAGTCGGATGAGTACCGCAGCACGTACATGGCGACCTGCATCACCGGGCTCATCAAGAGCTGGGCGTTCCCGAAGCACAAGAAGCAGGGTGAGCCCATCGACTTCCCGTTCACCTTCTGAGCGGGAGAGGAAGGTTCCGGGTCCTTGGCGACATGTGTGTCACGCCAGGGGCCCATGTGAGTGTTCGCTTTCGTGAGGGCTGAATTTCCGCGGGAGCGATGCGTCCGTGGGCGTGTCGACACTCGTTGACACGTCACGACGGGCGGGACTAAAGCCGAACCGCTTGTATGGACGTCGGGGCCTGACTTCAGTGGCCGGAGGCCCCCAGCAGACGATTCCAAGCAGACCCACGGAGGGATTCCCAACATGCAGCTTCGTAAGATGATGCTGGTGCTCTCGGCACTCGGCGCGATGAGCGGTTTGATGGCGGGTTGTGGCGACGACGACCCGAGTGGCACGACGTGCTCCGGCAACGACGACTGCGCTGAGAATGAAATCTGTCACCCTGACGCGAGCGTCTGTGTTCTGACGTGTACGACGAGCAACGACTGTCCCGCGTCCGCGAAGACCTGCGCGGAACTGGGTGGGACGAGCTCCCAGTCCGACACGCTGATCTGCCAGTGCTCCACCGACGCGCTGTGCAACGGCGGCTCGGACGGCACGTCGAG
Source organism: Myxococcus sp. AB025B (assembly GCF_006518215.1). Lineage (NCBI taxonomy): Bacteria > Pseudomonadati > Myxococcota > Myxococcia > Myxococcales > Myxococcaceae > Myxococcus > Myxococcus sp. AB025B. Next base: position 15,163 of record NZ_SRLW01000035.1, on the reverse strand, counting down.
CGACCTGGTCTGCTCGAACCTGGACAACGTCTGTGTCCCGGCGTGCGACTCGAACGATGACTGCGGCTCCGGCCGCGTGTGTGACACGGCCTCCGGTCAGTGCGAGGAGGACGACACGGGTCCGACCACCTGCTCGGGTGAGGGACAGTCCACGTGTCTCTACGGTGATTACTGCTCCAGCAGCACCTGCACCGCGGTTCCGGCGCCTACGTGCGCGAACTTCGACCCTGCGCAGGGTGGCAAGCAGCCCGTGTGGACGATTTCGAGCTCGGGGCCGATCATCTTCAGCATCACCAAGCAGTCCTGGGCGCCGGACACCAACTCCATGCCCTGGTGTGGCGCTGCGGACACCGTCAAGGTCCAGGTGAAGGCCTACCAGCCTGCCAACAGCAACAACAGGTTCCCTGATCAGCGGTCCGGTCTTCAGAACCTGCTCTACGTCAAGGTCAACGGCACCGAGGAAAATGGCGTCAACCTGATCCGCCCCTCGGAGTACGCCACCAGCCAGAACGGGAAGGTCGCGACCTTCACGATGAACTTCTGCCCGGGCGCCATCAACACGCTGTCCATCGGTCTCTACTTCCGGGACGGCAACGAGATCTGCGGCGTCATCCAGAAGTAGCCCGCAGCCTCGTTGCAGTCAGCTGAAAGCTGTTTGTAGCGCAAGAGCCCTATCCCATGACTCGGGATGGGGCTCGTTGTTTTGGGCCGGAACGCAGTTGGTGGCGAATGCCGCCATGAATAAGAGAAGATTTCCTGCGTTGAGATAGGTGGTGGCGCTGCTCGTCCGGCGTCCTTCCGCGAAGGAGAGATGAGATGGCTTATCGTCACGTGGTCCTGGCTGTTGCAGTGGTTTCCGCGCCTGCCCTTGCGGGAGACGCCTCGGCGGGTCAGGGGGTTCGTCTCGAATGCCCGGCCGGGACCACTCAGAAAGGAAGCAAGCCCACGAAGGACCTGGGGGTTTTCTGCATCAAGACCGGAGGAAGTTCGGACCTCGACAAGGTCGTCCGTCATGGTCCATACGTCGACTTCTGGGCCAATGGGCAGAAGCAGTCCGAAGGGCAGTTCAAGGACAACCTGCGGACCGGGCGCTGGACGTTCTACGACGCGAATGGTGTCAAGACCGGCGAGACCGAGTTCGAGCGCAATGACTACCATGGCAAGCGCGTCGAATACTTCGCCAACGGCACGAAGAAGCTGGAGCAGGCGTGGGTGAAGGGCCTTCAGGACGGTCTTGAGGTCGTCTACGCGGAGGATGGCCGGACGGTTTCGCAGGCCCGATTCGCGGCCGGCAAGCCGGTTTCCGAGCGGTAGTCCCGGAACATCAATCTCCGTCTTGCCCCCTCCCTGTTGGTTGGGGAGGGGGAGGGCCAGCTCCCCTCAGGGCTTTCCCGCGTCGAACGACTCGGATAGGAAGCTCAGTCGTGAAGGCCCCCTTGCTCTCCCTCGTCCTTCCTGAGATCCCCGTCCGCACCGTGGCGGAGATGGGCTTGCGCGAGCTTGAGCGCATTCGTCTCATCCTGCGGGGTGGCTCGGTCATCGATTGGCGTCGGATGCACTTCCAGACGCGAGAAGAGGTCGACCGCTTCTTGCGACTTTGCCAACTGGATTTGTCCCAACCTCACGACGAGGCCTGGGCGCGAAGCGTGCTGGCCGAGTCGGTGGTCTATTTGCGGAAGACGTTCAACTATCGTGTTGCCGACGCGGTAGCCCAACCGACAGAAATCCATGACCTGTTCCTTCTGGCCTCAGGGGCCAAAGGTGAGGTTCGGCATCGGCGGATCGCCTGTGTCGTACTCAAGGTGATGCATGTCATTCAGCACATCGAGGGGAGAGATCTGCTGTTCCGGCTCGCCATCTCCGAGGCTGAACTGGCGGAGTTGGTGACTGAGAGAGTCCAAGGGGTCGCACGTGAGATGCAGGCGAAAGGGTTGCCTGTTGTCGAATTCGCGCACTCCATCAAGACCCAAGACTCCTTGGTGACGAAGCTGCTGGCCAAGAAGGAGACGGTTGCGGCGCAGGTCTATGATCGGACCCGTTTCCGGATTGTGACCCGTGCACGAGAAGACTTGTTACCGGTCCTCTACTATCTGACGCAGTGGCTATTCCCGTTTCATCTCGTTGTTCCCGGACAGACTGAAAACACACTGCTCCCCTTTCGCAGTGTCCTGGAGGAGAATCCTCACTTCGAGCAAGTCACCCATCGACTCCACCTCGATAAAGACTACGAGGCTCGTGAGGACAAGAGTGGCAACTCCTTCTCCGGAAACACCTATCGGGCGCTGAACTTCGTGGTGGACTTGCCAGTGCGTATGGACGCCCATCTCCCTGCTCCACACGAAGATACGCGTTCACGGAAGGGCCGGGTCATCATCTCCTTGGTCGAGTTCCAGATCGTCGACCAAGAGACCGCCCGATTGAATGAGCAGGGAGAGAACGCGCATGATGCCTACAAGCGCCGTCAGAAGAAGCGTGTGCTGAAGCGACTCAGCCAGGGGCTGGTTGTCCCGAAGCGCGACAACAGCTGATGCGACGGAGGGCTGGGCGCGTTGAACGCCCAGCCCCACTGGCTTTCATTGGTTCTGCTGCGCGACGTAGACGTGCGTCCCAGTAGCTGTCGTTTCCAGCCAGGCAACCAGCGGACGGTTCTCTTTTCCGAGAGCCAGCACGGGTCGGCTACCCGGAGTGCTTGCGCCTGACTCCGCACTCAGTGCCGGGCCGAGCTGTGTCCAAGAGGACGTGCTTCGCTTGGCGACGAAAATCACTTGCTCCGGCTCGGCGAATCCACTCCAAGCCAGCAGCGGAGAGCCATCATCACCCATCGTGAGCGATGGAGCTTTGTTGTTGGTCGAGTGTGGGGTCACGAGCTCTGGAGATTGCCACGCACTGCCCTGCCACCGCGCGAAGAAGATGTTGGAGGATGCCCCAGCGCCCTTGAATTCGTCCCAGGCTACCAGCGGTTCGCCAGCGCCATTGGTGGCAAGTGCTGCTTGGTCAGTGTAGGCGTCGGTAGGGCTGGAGATGAGTGCGGTTCCAAATGGTTGTGAGTGGTTTTGGGTGACGGTGATAGCGCGAGTCCCGAGCGAGTCGACATAGCTGCTGTGGGCTGCGAAAATGGTGTTTCCCGCGCTGGTTATTGCCTTGAGATAGTTGTTGAGCCAGTCAGGGCCGAGAAACAGCTGTGCCTGCGTCCAGGTCTGCTGATTGGCTGTGAGGATGTAGGCTTTGGACTCGTAATATGCGGTGACGTAATAGACCTGGGCATAGACAGTGATCGCTCCCGATGCGTCCACCGCGAGCTTGGGGATGGTCGTTTCGGTGCCGGAATCATTCGGGAAGGGAGGAGGCGTGAGGGATTGCCACAACGTTCCCGACCAGGCCATGACTTGAATGGGCGGGACACCTGCTTTCCCAAGAGCTTCATCCCAAGCGATGATGATCCTCCCCGAGTTGTCGATCGCAAGGTCCGGACGCTCTGCGTGGGCACCTGGTGCGGAGTGCACTCGAAGAGGTCCTCCGAGTCGTTGCCATTCTTGTCCGGTCCATCGCATCACATGGATGTTCTTGCTCGTCCCATCCGACTCCGACCATGCAATGACGGGCAGCCCATCCGTCCCCACCTTCATCACCACGTTCTCCGCCGGCGTGTTCCCAGGAGACGCGCTGATGGCGCCTCCCATGGGCAGCCAGAAGGGGACCGCGAAGGACCACACACCACCCGTGGTGAGGACGTTGCCCGCCTCGTCGGTCAGGGGCTGCTCCGCCGTCCCAAGTCGCACGCTCACCGCCGTGGACGCGGCGAGTGACGCAGCCGGGGTCAACGTCAGGGTCCGTCCATCCACCGACAGCTCCAGGGCGACAGGAATGGGCACGCCGCCATCCCCGATGAGTCCCACGTTCGAAGTGCTCACGGTCGCCGCCTTCACGGCCTCGCTGAACCCCACCTCGACGCGGGTCCGGGCGCTCACCTGGGTCGCCCCGTGTGCCGGCTGCCTGCCCACGATGCTCGGCGCTGTCCGGTCCACCACCACGGTCCTCGCGACACTCGGGAACGTCGAGCCCGTTCTCGTCGCCTTGGCCACCAACGTGAACTCCCCCTCGGCCTCGCTCGTCGTATCCCAGGAGTACGTGTAGGGCGGCGCGGTCCACGTGGTCAGCACCGTGTCTCCCTTCATCAGCTCGACCTTCTCGGCTTGTCCCCCCTGCACCGCGACCTCGACCGACAGTCCTCCATTCGTGGCGCTGTACGACGCTGAAGGCGCAACCCAGGAGACCGCCAGGTCCCCCTGCGGAACGATGGTGAGCGAAACGCTCCGGTCTCGATGAAGCGCTCCAGAGATGCCACGCACCGTGAGCGTCACGGGACCCGGCGCAACCTGCTCGGAAACACTGAGGCTCAAGCTCGAGAGCGTGCTCGCGCCGGGAATCGTCACCGAGGGCGCGGTGATGCCTCCCGGGGGACTCACCAACATCACCGAGACACTTCCATTGAAGCCATTCTTGCGGACGAGCGAGACCTGGAAGCTCCTCGTGGCCCCCTGGAGAATCGAGTCCTCCGTGGGCATGACGCTGAGCTCGAAGTCCCCAGCGGGCTGCTCGCCTCCGTCAGGGAGACTTCCTGCGTCAGAAGGCGGCTGCCCCGCGTCAGGGAGGTCCTCCGGCCCCGCGACGTCCGGGACATCGATACAGGCGGACAGCAGGAAGACTGCGAAGAGGGGGACGGACAGGCGAAGTCGGTTCGTCATGAAGGTCTGCTGTGCAGGGAGTGTTCCAGTCCAGACACCTACCATGACACGCCCTCGGACCGGCCGAGGCTCCCCAGGCCCCGTCTCACGCCCGGGCTTCCGTCCCAGACCCTGGACCCCAGACAAGCGAAAGCCCGTGCCCCCGGATCTCCGGGCGACACGGGCTTCGTGCTCACGGGCCAGCGGGGGCCTGACCGCCTACCGCTTCTTGCGGTTCTTCTTCTTGTTCTCCTTCTCCCGCTTGCGGCGCTCCTTGATGGCGTCCCGGTCCTCGCCCTTGGCGCCGGCGGCGGACGGCGGGGCGTAGCCCATCAACCGGGCCTTCGTCATGGCGGCCTGGCCCATGGGGGGCGTGTAGCCCGGAGCCACCTGCGGCAGCTGCATGGGCAACCCCATGCCCGGCATGCCGCCGCTCATCATCTTCTCCATCATCTTCGGGTCCCCACCGAACATGCTGGAGAGGTCCATGTTCCGCATCTGCGAGAGCTGACCCAGCTGCTTGAAGCCGGGGATGCGACCCAGGAGCCCCGGGTTCTGGCCAATCGTCCCCATCACCTGCTGCATCATCCCGAACTTCTGCAGCAGCTCCCGCACGTCCTCGGGCTTGCGACCACTGCCCTTGGCGATGCGGTTCACCCGGCTGGCGTTGATGAGGTCCGGACGCAGGCGCTCCTTCACCGTCATCGAGTCGTACATCGACTCGATCTTGGTGAGCTCCTTCTCGTCCGGGTTCAGGTGCTCCGTCATCTCGCCGAAGAGCGGGAACTTCTCCAGCAGGTCCTTGAGCGGACCCATCTTCCGCACCATGCGGATCTGCTCGACGAAGTCCTTCATCGAGAACTGGCCGGACAACAGCTTGCGCGCGTCCTCCTCGGCCTTCTTCTCGTCGACGACCTTCTCGAAGTCCTTCATCAGGCCGACGATGTCGCCGAACCCGAGGATGCGGCCGGCGAGGCCCTCCGGACGGAACTCCTCCAGCTTGTCCATCGACTCGCCCATGCCGAGGAACTTGATGGGCTTGCCTGTGACCTCCTTGATGGACAGCGCCGCGCCACCACGCGCGTCACCGTCCAGCTTCGTCAGGATGAAGCCATCCAAGGTCAGGCGACGGTCGAACTCGGCCGCCGTGCGCACGGCGTCCTGACCAATCATCGCGTCACACACCAGCAGGATGTTGTCCGGGTGCACGTTCGACTTGATGGACTCCAGCTCCGACATCAGCGCCTCGTCGATGGCGAGACGACCGGCGGTGTCGATGAGCACCACGTCGCACTTCTGCTCGCGGGCGGCGGCATAGCCCCGCTTCGCCAGCTCGGGCGGCTGCACCCCGGGCTCGTGGTAGACGGGCACCTTGAGCCGCTCGCCCAGGACCTTGAGCTGGTCCACTGCGGCCGGACGGTAGATGTCCGCGGCCACGAGCAGCGGCTTGCGGCCCTGCTGGAGCAGCCGGTTGGCGAGCTTGCCCGTGGTCGTCGTCTTACCCGAGCCCTGCAGACCCACCATCATGATGCCGGACAGCTGACCCTTGGGCTTGAGGTTCAGCCCCGTGTCCACCGGCCCCATCAGCGCCTCGAGCTCGTCGTGGCAGATCTTGATGAAGTGGTCCATCGGGCTGACCTTGCGCTTCTGGCCCGAGGCATCGGTGATGGTGGTCTGGACGAGCTCTCCCACGGCCTTCTCGCGGACGCGGGCGACGAACTTCTTCACCACGTCGAAGGCCACGTCGGCCTCGAGGAGCGAGACGCGGATGTCGCGGAGCGACTCGTCGACCAGCTCCGGGGTGAGCTCGCTCTTGCCGGCGAGGCGGTTCTTGGCGGCGCGGAAGCCCTTGGTGACGGTCTCAAGCATGGGGGGCGCTTTATAACAGGGGGGAGGTGGGATGCGACCTTGGAGCGCATCCCAGGCGTCGAAGAGTGAAGAGCCGACCCCCAGGCCCGTCTGGCCCGGGCCGAGGCCCTGGATTCATCAACGCTCCCAAGGGGTTGGCGCATCCCCAGGGGGCCGCGGGTGGCTTTCGGGCCAACGACCCAGCCTGCCCGGGCTCCGGTCGAGCCGGAGGCCCCGGGGCTGTCCTCCGCTCAACGGAGCTGTTCCGGGTCCTCGCTTCCCCTGTGCGCGGCGTCGGCCATTCCCAGGGCCGCGAGCACGTCCTTGGCGGCGATGGGGGCGCCGCGAGGGCCTCGCCGCGAGGGCGCCGGAAGGTCATCCCCTCGTGGGCCGCGCCCGAAGTCGTTCGCGAAAGGCCGGGGACTCGACTCGACGGGAGGCAGGGTGGGCGCGGGTCCCCCTCGGTGGTACGCGGCATACAGCTCCGAGAGCTCCCACAGCAGCACGTCCAGGGGCCGGACGTCGATGAGGCTCGGGTGGAATTCGAGCCGGAGCACGTGCTCGCTCACGTCCAGGACGAACAGTGTCGCCCGGACGAGGGGCGCGCCTTGGCGGTCGACCGGATGCCGGGCCTCGTGGCGCAAGGCCTCGGCCAATCGGGTCTCTCGCACCGCCGAGTAGGGCGTCCCATCGAGCAGGCTGACGGTGGGGAGGACGAAGATGCCGGGCGTGTGGACGCGTCCGCGCTCCACGGGGGGCGTGGACCACGGGGCGCCGTGGCGATGCTGCAGGGCCTCGAGCGCCAGACGCAGCGCGCGCCAGTCGAGCAGGCCGGACAGACGGAAGACGCGGGGCAGGTGGCGTGTGCTCGCCGCGTCCACGTGTCCCGGCCGCTCGAAGTCCCGCCAGAGGTCCACGTGCATCGGGCGGACTCCCGTCCGTCCCCGAGGCTCGGATGTTGAGTGTCCCACGCTCCCGTTCATGGCGACTCACTCCGATGTCCAGCTGGGCGAGGCCACGGGGGCCAGGCCCGACGCGGTGGGACGAGACAGCTCAGGCGCGTTGGCGGGCGTCCTCCTGGATTCGGACGCGGTCCTTCTTCCCGGCGGTCGTCCTCGGCAGGGACTCGCAGGTGTCGATGCGGGTGGGGACCATGTAGGGCGGCAGGTAGTCCGCGCAGTGCTGTCGCAGGTCCTGGAGGCTGGCGCTCGCGTTGTCCTTGAGCACCACGAAGGCGCGCAGCTCTCCGCCCGCGAGCTCGTCCGGGAGCGTCAGCACGGCGCTCTCCTCGACATCCGGGTGGCGCAGCAGCACCTCCTCCACGGCGGTCAGCTCGATGTGGCGGCCCCGGACCTTGACCCGGTCATCGCGGCGGCCCAGGAAGCGCAGCACGCCTGCTGCATCCCGGGTGACCCGGTCCCCCGTCCGATAGGCCTTGGGATGGCCTGGAATGGGGCCGAGCACCTTCCGGGTGTGCTCCTCCTGTCCCCAGTAACCGCTCATCAGCGTGGGGCCCGCCACGCACAGCTCGCCCTCCTCGCCGTCCGCCGCCCGCGCGCCGTCATCCCGGATGACGAAGACCTCATCTGCGCAGCAGACCTTGCCGATGGGCAGGGGCTCGGGGCTCGCGAGGTCCGCGGGCGTGACGACGTGGTACGTGCAGACGTTCGTCTCGGTGGTGCCGTAGAGGTTGAGGTATCGCGGCCTGGGCAGGGTCAGCACGAGCTTGCGCAGGTACTTGTGCGGGAAGACCTCGCGGGTGAAGAGCACGGTGCGCAGGTGTGGGAAGGCATGGCGCGACAGCTCGCCCCGGGCCTCGAGCTGGGTGAGTACCGAGGGCACGGAGTGCCAGATGGCGATCTCCTTCTTCGCGATGAAGTCCGCCAGCTCCCGCGGAATCGCGGACAGCTCGATGGGCACCAGCACCAGCGTGGCGGCACCCTTGGCCGTGGCGAAGAGGTCGAAGACGGACGGGTCGAAGTGGAAGGGCGAGAGGCTGGAGACGCGGTCCGAGGAGCGCACGTTCGCCGTCTGGAAGGCCCACTCGACGAAGGTCTGCGCGGAGCGATGGCTGTGCATGACCCCCTTGGGGTGTCCGGTGGCGCCAGAGGTGTAGAGGACATACGCCAGGTCCTCGGGCGTGGCGCGCGAGTCCTTCTCCAGGCGCGAGGTGGAGCGGGTGCGCACCTGCTCCCAGGTCAGGGTCGTCGTGCGGTGCTCCCCGGGCGGGGCCGATGCGGTGTTCGGCTGTCGCGTTCCCACCAGGATGATTCCGCGCAGGGGCTGCACCTGCTGGAGCGAGGCCTGCCAGGTGGGGGTGGTGAAGATGGCCGCGAGCGCGCAGTCCCTCGCGATGAACTTCAGGCGCCACTCCGGCGCGGAAGGGTCGATGGGGACGTAGGCCGCGCCGGCCTTGAGGATGCCGAACAGGCTCACCACGGCCTCGAGCGACTTGGTCAGGTGGAGCCCCACGCGCGCGCCCCGGCCGATGCCGAGCTCCTGGAGCGTGCGGGCCACCTGGTTCGCGCCCGCGTCGAGCTCCTCATAGGAGATGGCACGCTCGCCGTCGATGACCGCAGTCCGTCGAGGGGCCGCTCGCGCGCTGTCTTCAAGGTACTGAAACAACATGGATGTGATTCTCCTCAGGGGCCCAAGGCGTGGGTCACGAGTTCTCGGTGGAGCACGGAGCGCGAGTCGGGGGGCTCACGAAAGGCATACACGCCGGGCGCGGGGGCCTGGACGGCGTCCGCTCGGAGGCGCGAACGGGGCGACGTGCTCATGGGCGGCGTTCTCCCCTGTCGTTCCAATGGGACCCGCGGAGAATGCGCGGTGCCACCGGAGATGTCGTTCGTCCCAGGGTCCTGCCCGTGAGGCGCCTTCAGGACAGTGAAAGCCGGGCGCCCTCGGAGTCCGAGAGGCGGGCGCGCTGGGGCAGACGAGGCAGGGGGAGGCCCGGGCGTGGGGCCTCGGAATGGTGTTGAGCAGTGGGCAGGGTGATTGGTAGGACAGGGGGCCTGCACGAATGGCGGAACTGGCAGACGCAGCGGACTTAAAATCCGCTGACTCGCAAGGGTCGTCCGGGTTCGATTCCCGGTTCGTGCAATGTTTTTGCTAGTTGTTACAGGTGGTTAGCGGCGACTTCCCCCTGTGTTGCACGTATGTCGCACGCCGGCGCAAGGGGGCTGTCCAGGACCGTGACAGCCTTCCTCCGAGAGTCGGGGCTCAGGTGGGCGTAGCGCATCGTCATCTCGACGGTCGCGTGGCCCATCAGCTCCTGAATGACCTTGAGCGGCACGCCGTGCATCGCGAGGTGGCTGCCGTATGTGTGTCGCAGGTCATGCCAACCGACAGCCCCTGTCTCTCTGGAGATGCTCGCCGCTCGGAGGGCACGACTCAGCGGTGCCGCCATCTTGCCTCGGGTGAGTGGGCGCCCATCCTCCTGGCAGAAGACGAAGCGACCCCGAAGGTGCCGGTGGGCCTTGAGCGCATCCACCACGGACTCCGGCAGTTCGACCGTCCTCTCTCGCCCACCTTTGGGCAAGTCTTCGATCCCTCGCCAGATGCTTCGTCGGACGTGAAGCGTTCTACGTGGCAAGTCCAGGTCGTTCCACTGGAGCCCAATCAGCTCTCCCTGTCGAAGCCCTGCCTTGATAGCCACGAGCAGTACAGCCCGCCATTTCGGCTCGGCCACGGCGAGGAGCTGTTCGGCTTCCTCGAACGATAGGAAGTCGAAGGGAGGCTTCGGGAGCTTCTTGAAGACCCTGACGCGTGTCGCCTGCGCAATGACCCGTTGCTCTTCTGCGAGTGCGAGCAACTTCTGGAGCACTGTCAGTACGTTGTTGATGGTCTTCAAGCTCAGTGGCTTGAGTTCCCTTCTCAGTCTCTTGCGGACCGCTCGCTTTGATGCGGACTCTTTCAGTTTGTGAGCCGCTGACTTCTTCTTGCGCATGAGCGCCTTGAAGTCTTCGACCTTGGCCGTGTCGATACTCGCAAGAGTCATCATCCCGAAGAACGGGAGGATGTGGTCTCTGAGAATCTGCCGTTTGCTATCCACGCTTGAGTGCTTGTTGTTGTTCTCGCTGTAGGTGAGGAATCGTCCGGTGAAATCCGCCAGCGTCAGCGGCTCTTCCTCGCGTACATTCTCCCTTCCGAAAGTCCCATTGAGTATGGCGTTGCGCAGGTCTCGTTCGTATTGCTCAGCACCCCGGCGGGTCTGAACGGGCGAGAACTTCACGACTCGCTGTTTCCGTCCATCCGAGTGCTGAAACACGAAGTCCACTTGCCACGCCTCCTCTGACTTCCCTTCCTTCGTCGTCCACTGCCGCAACCTGACGCTCATCGTCGACTCCTAAGCGCAGAATCGCAGCCCTTACCCGTGGTGGACTCTACCAGCGCGGCATGCCGTATGCGCAGTGCTTTTCCGACGCGGACCACGCCCGGCACCTGCCCCAATCGAATCGCCTCGTAGAGCGTCTTCCGGTTCACGCGCAGGAGTGCGGCTGCCTCGTCGACCGTGAGGAACTCGGGAGGGTTCCCCGCGTCGACCTGCTCGGGCTGCTTCATTTCGAGTCCCTCAAGGCGGCACCGAACAGCCGCGCGTGCAAGAGTCCGTAGGCGAGCGCCGCTTGCTGGGGCACGACGCCGTTTCCGAGGAGCCGCAGTCGGTCGATCCGATGGGCCAGCCCATCAGCCATTCGACAAACTGCGGGTTCAACGTCCGGGCGCCCGGCGAGGACAGAGCGCCATCCTTCGAGGTCGTCGCGTCCTGGGGGCCATGAGGGAAGCTCAGGATGGCTTCCGAGAGCTGCCGTCGACGCTGGCCGATGCAGCTCGCGGCCTTCCAGTCGCACGCCCCCGGCGTCGGCCAGTCCTTCACGAGCGCGCTCAGGTCCGCCCCCGATTGCCGGCCGTTGCGTGGTCTCCCGCCACGTCTCCCATGGCCGTTCGAACTCTCCCCAGTGTTCGGCGTGGGCCAGGAGGAAGAGCCGCTCTCGTTTGTGGGGAGCCCCGGCGTCGGACGCTCGGAGACAAATCCACTCCGCATCGAACCCGAGCGCGGCAAGGTCGGCGAGCACGCGGTCGAGGCCCCGCGAACGGAGCGCCGCGACGTTCTCGACGAAGACAAAGCGGGGTCGAACCTCAGCGACGATTCGCGCGTACTCGCGCCACAAGCCAGAGCGCTCGCCTTCGAGGCCAGCACCCTTGCCAGCAAAGCTGATGTCCTGACAGGGGAAGCCCCCACTGACGCAATCCACGACGCCACGCCATGGGATGCCATTAAAGGTTCCAACGTCGTCCCAGACAGGAGCCGAATCCAGTTCTTTCTTTTCCATCCGGGCCACGAGGCAGGCCGCTGCGTATGCCTCCCGCTCGACGTAACAAACAGTCCGGAGGGAAGGGACGGCCAGCTTGAGGCCGTGAGCGAGTCCGCCACCGCCAGCGAAGAGTTCGAGTGCACGGCGGGGATGAATTCCGCAGGGATGAACAGCCAGGCCATGCGCGCTCACCTCGGAAAGACTTTCCTGGGTGCGAGTCGGCCGACGACGTGCAGGCCGATGCCGATGGCGTCCCAAACGTTGTGGTGCTTGTCCTGGGCGCGAGGGAGCTGGACTCGCAGGTACTCGTGCGGTCGCTCGGCGAGGCGCGCTTTGATGCGCTCGACCATCACGTCGGCATCGAGCGTGCCCTTCCACTCGCGCGGCAGGTAGCTCCGCTCCGACGTGGCCTTCAGGGCGCCCGCGACGCGACCCACGACTCCCGCCAGTTCGATGAGGTCGTTCGGGTCGCCCTTGCTCTTCCCGGCCGTGTAGACCTGGGGACACTCGCTCGCGATGGTGATGGCGACGACCTCACCTGCGGCCCTGTACGGCTCCAGGAACGGCGAAACGAACGCGGACACGCCATCGGCCATCCGCGCCCATGCTGGAAGCCCTCGGGCCTTCCGCTCGGCATTGGTGGGCATGCCCGCCGCGAGCAGCTCGCCCGAGTCCAGGTCGAAGAGCGCGACGCCACATTCGCGAAGCCCGGGGTCGAGCGACACGAGGAGCTGTCGTACGGTGGAAGCTGAGGTCATCCGTTGCACCATCCAGAGAGCGCGTGTGCTCCCTAAATGGGTGCGGATTCCGAGCGTGGTTCAGGCTGCGCGCTTCGCGGGGGGCTCCCAGACGAGCAGCCGCCCGGAGCTGTCGCGCACGGTGGCGACGTCCTTCGACATGATGCGAGACAGCGCGGGCTCGGCTTCGATGGACGGTGCCAGGTCGGGCGTCACCTCGCGCATCGCCTGCCGCATCAGCTCCGCCTTGCGCTCGGCCGCGTCGTGCAACCGCTGCGGGTCATCGGCGCGCAGCTCGCTAATCAGCTCGTCGTGGACCATGAGCACGAGCCGCGAGCCGTAGAGAGGCGAGCTGCGGTCGACGTACATCTCGCGACTGACGCGCCACATCGCGCGCTTGCACCCGACGGCCCCCAGGCCCTGGAACGGCGTGTTCAGAATCTGGGTGTAGCCGCATGCGCCGCGCAGGATGTTGGCGCCCGGAATCATCACGTCGGCGAACCCGCCCCCGTAGGTGCGCGACTTCGCCCGGTGCTGTAGCTCGCGCTGCTCGGGCCACGCGTTGAGCCACTTCGTGTCCAGTTCCTTCGCGACCTCGACGCACGCCCGGCAGACCATCTTCGGCTTGCGCTGGACATGCACGACGACGCGCTCGACACCGCAGACGTCTGCGCGCTTCGCCAGTCGGCAGAACGAGACGCGGTCCTTCGCGCGCACGTTGTAGACGAGCGAGCCGCCCGTCATCCCGCCGCCCTTGCCGAAGTTGAGAATCTTCGCGAGCTGGCGGAAGGCGACCGCGACGGGCTCCTTCGCCTTCACCTTCGCGAGCATCTCGTCGTAGCTCGCCCCGAGGAACTCGGCCGCGGCAAGGGTGTGGACGTCGAGCCCGCTGTTCAGGGCGTCCGCCATCTTCGAGTAGCCCAGTTCCCAGATGGCCCGCTGAGCCATGGTGCGAAGCTCAAGCCCGCCGTAGTCGACCGAGCAGTAGACAAAGCCGGGGCGGGCCTCGTGGACCTCGCGAATGCCGCCCTTCTGCGGGAGCTGCTGGTAGTCGCTGGAGACGCGCGTCGTGGACACCAGCACGTTGAAGCGCGGATTGATGGGGTGCGCGGTGCCGGCCTCGACGACGTCCAGGTAAGTGGACTTGTACTTGTCCACGCGCCCGCTCTTCCCCAGGTTTTCGAGGAGCGCGTCACCGGAGCCCAGAAGCGTGTCGCGGTCGGTCGCGACCTGGCCGTCGGGGAACCTGTCGCTGGGGGCGGTGATGGGCGGTTGCCCGTCGTAGGCGGCAGTGACGAGCGCCGCGAGGCGTTTGGAGTCCTTCGTGCCGTCCTCGCGGTAGATGCCCGCCGCCTGGAACTTCGCCCGGTTCTCGCTCCACTCCCGCTCGACGCGCTCACGGAGCTGGGCCACCGACGCGCCGTTCGTCCGCATGCCCCAGATGGAGGCAAGGTGGAGCGCGAAGGCGGCGCGCATCTGGTCGGCTTCGGCATGCAGGTTGCCGCCGCTGGGTGTCGCGCGCGCGATGGCCTCCTGCCGGAAGTAGACGTCGAGCGTGTAGCGAGCGTCGCGCTTCGGGTAGTCCGCCGCTTCCTGGGGCCAGCGCTCGACAGGGACGCCGTCGAGTTCCGCGTAGCGAAGCCGCCATGCCTTCGGGTTCTTCTTCTCCTCGCTGATGTCGAGCCCCAGGTAGCGCTGGACGAGGAGCGCGAGCGGGTAGCGCGCCCCCTCGTCATCGTCGAGCTTCCGGCCGGTGGACGGGTCGACGCCGTACATGCCCCGGGCAATGTCGATAAGGGCTTCACGGACCTGGACGCAATGCAGCCGTCCGGCATCGAGGGCCGCGAAGATGGGGGCGACAAGGCGCGGGTCATCCGCCGCCATCACCCCCAGGTCATAGACGAGGTTTGCGCCGACGAGGTGCGTGTCGGGGGCGTCGATAACCTTGCGAAAAAACTCCCGGGACTGGGCCTTGTCGAGTAGCCGTTCGGTTCCCGGGGCCTGCGCCGCGACGCTTCCGCAGACGAGAGGGGGCGCAAGCAAGCCGGGCTGAATGAGCCACGTCTCCGTGTCGAACGACCAGACGTTCACGGGATGCCTTGTGTGGAAGGGAGAGCGGCCCGTGACGTGGGCCAGCCGCCGACGGAACGCGCGCCGTCAGTCGCAGCCCGGAATCAGGCCAGGGCGTCGGCGAGCGCGGGGAGCTTGCTGGCCTTGCGGGCCTGCTCGACCTGGGAGAGCTGCTCGTCGTTCAGCTCGACGTGGGACCAGCGGAAGCCGGTGATGACCTTGCCGGCGTGGCCGTCCTTCGCGGGGAGCTGCTTGGGGAAGACCTCGCAGCGAATCAGGACGTGGGTGCCGGCCTGCCGCTCGTCGAAGAACTTGCGCTTATGCGGTGCGCCGCATAAGCGCAATTATGCCGAGTCCGGCGTTATGCGGAGTTGAGGGGCATGCCGCGCGCCAGTCCGAGGAGGAGACCGGCGCGGCGGCTCCGCATAATCATGCCCCTTTCCGCGAGGGCCGCAGCGAGGCGAGCAGC
>NZ_SRLW01000359.1:0-9153 GCF_006518215.1 Myxococcus sp. AB025B | reverse complement strand
AGCGTGGCGACCTCCTCGGGCACTTCCAGCGTCACTTTCACCATGGCCGGGATTTCTCCCACGCCTCGGCCTGCTCCTGCCAACCCGCCCTTTCGCTCAGGCGATGCTCAGGATCAGATCCACACCCGGCCCGTCGAGCGATGCGGCTCACCAAGACATCCCTGGGTCGTCCCCGCATCACTGGGAGCGCGCTCCGGGGACGAATAGGCTTGTCTTGGTTTGTCTTCACAAAGCGAAGGAGCCACCCATGTCGAAGCCATGGAGCATCGTCACGTGCATCCTCGTCGTTCAATTGCTGGCATGTGCTGGAGGGGAGGGGCTCCCCGAGGACCCTGCTCCAGGTGAGACGCGGGTGTCGGTGCAGGGGCTGGCGGGCAGTCGGCTCTACACCGTGGACGTCACCGCCCAGCCGGCCAATGTCACCTTCTCCCTGCGCTACATGGCGGCGTCGGACACCTACGAGGGGGGGCTCATGCTCTCCGGGGGAACGCAGACGCTGACGGCCGCGGGATACGTGCGGGACAGCGCGGGGACTCGCGTGCTGGTCGCCACCGGCTCCGCCACCGTGGACGTGGTCGAGGGGGTCGCGGTGACCGTCCTCATGAACCTCCAGGACGTGACTCCGCCCGCACCGCAGCCGGACATTCCTCCCTTCATCCGTTCGGCGTTCATCTCAGGCACCGCCCATACGACCAATGCCATCGAGCTGGCCGTGTCTGTCATCGACCTGGACGGAGACCCCATCACCTATGCGTGGACGAGCGACTGTCCGACGGGCGTGTTCTCCCGTCCGAACGAGGCGTACACGACGTGGCACAACATGTTGCCCGGGCCGTGCAAGCTCGAGGTTCACGCCACCGCGCGAGGACAGGTGGTGTCGATCAGCAGGGTGGTGAACGTGGAAGGGCCGGCGGTCGGTGGGGTGCTCGTGGTGGGGACCTACATTCCTCGCCCCCGTGTCACCGCCATCCAGGTGGAGGGGCAGGGCCTGTCCCCGCGGCGCTTCCTGCGTGAGGACGCGGTGTCGAACCTTCCCTTCGTCGGGCCGAACCGGACCTTCCAGGTGGAGTTCTTCGTGGACTATGGCACGCAGCACGGCACGCGGACGGCGACCCTGGACATGTCGGAAGGGTCGCCGTGTGGCACGCTGGTGCGCGGCGCGGACACCTGTGCGACGAGCCCCACGCCCACGTCCTGCTCGGTGCGGTACACGTGGACCACGCCGCTGCCCTCACCCCTCTGCAAGCTGACGGCCCGGGCCACCAACGGGACGCTGGCGGACGCGTTCACCATCGGGACGATGGTGGACTGGGTGCCCTGAGCACCTCCGGTCGGGACGCCCGCGGGGGCCACGACTGGCACCCGCGGGCATCGACCTGACCGGGAACTAGTAGCGGTAGGTGTCCTGCTTGAACGGCCCGGACACCGTGACGCCGATGTACGCGGCCTGGTCCGGCGTCAGCTCGGTGAGCTGCGCGTTGAGCTTCTTGAGCTGCAGCCGGGCGACCTTCTCGTCCAGGTGCTTGGGCAGCACGTACACCTTGCCCACCTGGTACTTGTCGCTGTGCGAGTACAGCTCGATCTGCGCGATGGTCTGGTTCGCGAACGAGCTGGACATCACGTAGCTGGGGTGACCCGTGCCGCAGCCCAGGTTCACCAACCGGCCCTTGGCCAGCATGATGATGCGCTTGCCGTCCGGGAAGATGATGTGGTCCACCTGCGGCTTGATCTCCTCCCACTGGTACTTCTCCAGGGAGGCGACCTCGATCTCATTGTCGAAGTGGCCGATGTTGCACACGATGGCCTGGTCCTTCATCTTCGCCATGTGGTCGTGGGTGATGACGCTCTTGTTGCCCGTGGCCGTGACGAAGATGTCCGCCTTGTCCGCCGCGTAGTCCATGGTGACGACGCGGTAGCCCTCCATCGCCGCCTGCAGCGCGCAGATGGGGTCGATCTCCGTCACCCACACCTGGGCCGACAGCGCGCGCAGCGCCTGCGCGGAGCCCTTGCCGACATCGCCATAGCCCGCGACGACGGCGATCTTGCCCGCCACCATCACGTCCGTCGCGCGCTTGATGCCGTCCACCAGCGACTCGCGGCAGCCGTACAGGTTGTCGAACTTGCTCTTGGTGACGCTGTCGTTGACGTTGATGGCGCGGAACAGCAGCGTGCCCTTGGCGGACATCTCCTGCAGGCGGTGCACGCCCGTGGTGGTCTCCTCGGTGACGCCGAGGATCTTCGCCGCCTTGCGCGAGTACCACGTCGCGTCCTGGGCCAGCTTCGCCTTGATGGACGCGTACAGCTCCCGCTCCTCCTCGCTCTGGGGGTTGGCCAGGACGCTGGGGTCCTTCTCCGCGCGCTTGCCCAGGTGCATCAGCAGCGTCGCGTCACCCCCGTCGTCCAGGATCATGTTCGGACCCTCGTGGTCGCTGCCCGCGGGGCCGAAGTCGAAGATGCGGTGGGTGAACTCCCAGTACTCCTTCAGGGACTCGCCCTTGTGCGCGAACACCGGCGTGCCCGCGGCCACCAGCGCGGCGGCGGCGTGGTCCTGCGTGGAGAAGATGTTGCACGACGCCCAACGCACCTCGGCGCCCAGCGCCTGGAGCGTCTCCACCAGCACGGCCGTCTGGATGGTCATGTGCAACGAGCCGGTGACGCGAGCGCCCTTGAGCGGCTGCTGCTTGGCGTACTCCTCGCGGATGGCCATCAGCGCGGGCATCTCGCTCTCGGCGATCTTGATCTCCCGGCGGCCCCATCCGGCGAGGCCGAGGTCGGCGATGGCGTAGTCCTGCTTCTGCGTCTGCGTGGCGGCGGTCATGGCGTGTCTCCTGAGTTCAGGTTGCGTCGCGTGTGCTGGCGAGGTCCTGCCCGAGCCGCTGGAAACGGACCCACCCTCGCAAGCCACGCGTACAGGTGAGTGCCGTTGGGTCATTCCCTTCGAGCCTGGGGCCAGGGGCCTCGCAACACTCCTCGAAGTCCGGGGCAAACTACGAGAAGGCCCGGCGAATTTCAAAGGGAAGTTGCCGCCCCGGAGGGCATGCATGCGGGCTCCACCCGACACCCGGCCTACAGGGTGGCCAGCGGTGGGAGCCCCTCCCCGCGACCGAGCGGGGCGGCGCCGGCGCCAGGGGCCGACGCTCGCCCGCGCGCCCTGGAGGGACTACTTGCCCGACGCGCGCACCGAGCCGCCGCTGGCCCAGTGGTCCGTGGCGGCGCGCGTGAGGGTCTGCGCGAGCAGGTCCTCGAGCAGGTCCGCCTTGGCGATCTCCTCGGGCTCGAAGACGCCGAGCAGCGCCAGCTCCGGCTTCTCGCCGTACTGCTCCTCGCCCAGCGTCAGCCAGCCGGGGGTGTAGCTGGCGCCCACCAGGCCGTTGACCAGGGGGGCGATGCGCAGCGAGGCGCCGTGCGCGTGCACGG
Source organism: Myxococcus sp. AB025B (assembly GCF_006518215.1). Taxonomy (NCBI): domain Bacteria; kingdom Pseudomonadati; phylum Myxococcota; class Myxococcia; order Myxococcales; family Myxococcaceae; genus Myxococcus; species Myxococcus sp. AB025B. Next base: position 5,736 of record NZ_SRLW01000359.1, on the reverse strand, counting down.
GGCCCGCGGGCGCGCCGTTGCTCTTCACCAGGCCGATGTCCTTGCCGGAGAAGCGGACCTCGAACGCGCGCGAGTCATCCCAGTGCGGCACCTGCTCCAGGGACAGGGACAGGGCGCCGTCGGACGCGGGGCCGGCCTCGCCGTTCGCCTTCTGGACGGCGGCCTTCAGGGCGTCGGAGACCTGGGAGGACAGCTGCGCCCAGCGCTCGCGCCGCGCAAAGGCCTTCCGGATGTTGTCGTTGATTTCCTTCAGAGAGGCACCAGCGTTCTTCGACGGCATGAAGTCCCCTTCGGGGGTTGGAGGGCAAGGCCGGATGCTGCCCTCCGCTCACGCATGGTGTCCAGGGGGCTCCCGGGCTTTCAGTCGCAGCCCTGGACGTCCTCGATGACGAAGCCGTTCCGGGTGGAGATGCGCCGGTCGTGGCACACCCCGGGGTGGCCCTCGAGCCGGTAGTGGTGGGTGGAGGTCCCCACCGCGTTGCGCTGCGCGCGGGGCACGCCCAGGTTGTACGCGGCCTCGCCCGTGAAGACGTCGTCGAGCTCGCGGTGCTCCCACGTCTGGAGCCCCCGGACGCCGAGCGCCTTCTCCGCGTCGCGCACGGTGATGCGGGTGGTGAGCCGGTTGGCCGGCGTCACGTCGATGTGTCCGTCCAGCACGAACTGCTTGTCGGAGCGGCTCACCGTGGGGAACACGTCCCGGCCGACGACGGTGACGGTGCTCGTGTCCCGCCATGTGGCGACGAGCTCGTCCGGGTTCTCCAGGTCACCCACCCAGCGGTGCATGCTGGTGTTGGAGACGTCCTGCTCCACGGTGGTCAGCTCCCAGCCGCGCGAGGTGCGCAGGTAGCCGGACACCCTCAGGTGGTGGCCGCCCTGCGTGTCCACCTGGTGCCAGCCGTCCACCAGCGCGTACGTCGAGTCGTTCGACAGTGTCCCCAACTCGTGCTGGAGGAGCCCGCCGGTGACGCGCGCGGTGCCCGCGTCCCGCCACACGAGCACGTTGGTGGGCAGGTCCCACCCCGGCCGTCCCTCGGGCACGCCGAGCACACGCACGGTGAGCTGGTGCGGCTGGCCGTCGGTCAGCAGGCCCACGAACGGGGTGAGGTCGTACTGGATGGGGCGGATGTTGAAGGCGCGGGGCGCGGGGAGCACGTACCAGAGGAAGGGGTTGGACCAGCCACCCGTGTAGACGTGGGGGAAGGGCATCGCGATGCCGGCCACCCGGCCGTCCACCTCGATGACGACCTCGCGGTAGGGGCCGTTGTCGGCGGGGCACGAGTAGGGCACGACGATGGGCGCGGTGATGTACCAGAACTCCTCGCACCCGCCGCCGGAGCCCGTGGCGTAGACCTCCGCGACCAGGCGCGCGGTGTTTCGGGGCACCGTCACCTCGCCGACGAGCGCGCTGCCCTCGCGGCGCGGCTGGGTGAGCGGGAGCACGTCGCTCGCCAGGTTCGCGGCCGGCGAGTGGCCCCCCTGGGCCGGGTAGAACGTCAGGTACACCTGCACGTCCAGCACGCCCGTGTACGTCTCGTTCACCACGTTGCCGATGAGCATCCACACCGGCTGGGGCCGCGCGAGGAGCGACGCATAGGCGGTGACGTCCTTCTCCACCGACCAGGCGATGCCCTCGCGCGAGGGCTCGGGCGTGGACGTCTTGAATATCGTCACGCCGCCCACCTCCAGGTGGCCCAGCCGGTCGTACTGGACGCCCTGCACCTTGCCCTCCATACGCAGCACCACCTTGCTCCAGGGGCCCGGGCACTCCGCGGGCGGCGTGAAGGTGCCGGTGAAGGGCGTGAAGTCGTCGAACCGCTCATCGACGATGCGCACGGTGCAGGACGGCGTCGGCGGCCGCGCCACGAGCGGCGCCGCGGTGCGTGGGTCGTCCCAGTCCGTGCCGAACTCGGGCGGAGGCTCCACGGCCCACGCCGGCAACGCGGCGCCCACCACCAGGAACACCGCGACGAGACTGCCAGGGAATGGCTTCACGGCTTGTCCTCTCTAAAAATGAAATTCAAGAATAATAGGACTTTGCCCTGGCGTGGGCAATGCGCGGCTGCGCGGACGTGGTTCGTTGAAGGAATGCGGGAAGAACGCGCGCGGGGTTCGTTGAGTGCTCGCGGTGCGAAGGATGACACCGCGACATCACCACACACCCCGGGGCCGGTCCCGGAGCGCAGGGGAATCCATATGCAGACAATGACTCACACCCGCCAACGTGGTTGGCGGACGACCACGCTCGCCGTGACGACGATGGCCCTGTTGGTGGGCGCCTGCGGGCCCGAGGCGCCCGTGCCCCAGGAGGAGACGCTCACGGACACGGGGGCGGCGACCACGGCGGCCTTCGAGGCCTGGCGCGCGAAGAACGTCGTCGCGACGGAGGAGGGGCACTTCCTGGTCGAGGGGGACATGCGGATGCAGGACCTGGCGGAGGTCCGCCGGTACTGGGAGAGCTTCACGAACAATCCCAACGCGCTGTCTGTCTTCCGGGTGGGTGGGGCGGACGCGGCCTGGAGCCGCGCGGACCGCGAGGCCATCACCTACTGCATCCGTCCCACGGACTTCGGCGCGGACTACGACCGCGTGGTGGAGTTCATGCACCGCGCCGCCTCTGGCTGGGAGGGCGCGGCCAACGTGAAGTTCGTGCATTTGAAGGCGCTGGACTCGTCCACCTGCAATCGCAACAACAACCTGGTGAAGTACAACGTCGAGCGCAACTTCGCCTTCACGGGCCTGTCGGCGGGCATGGGGTTCCCCACGTACTCGCGGCCCACGCGCTTCCTGGAGCTGGGGCCCACGTCGACGTGGACGGATGCGGAGCTCATCGCCGTGCTGACGCACGAGTTCGGCCACGCGCTGGGCTTCGTGCACGAGCACGACACCGCGTCGGGCTGCGGCATGGTGATGACGGGCAGCTACCGGCCGCTGACGTGCTACGACGGCCGGGGCGCCATGCACTACCCGTCGATGCCGGGGTGGTTGGATCCGTCGCGCACGCTGAACTTCATCTCGCAGCGGGACGTGGAGGGCTCGCAGGCGCTCTATGAGGCGCCGACCAACGTGCTGAGCACGTCCAGCGGCACGGTGTACGCGCGCAAGCGCTCGACGGGTGACCTCTACCGGCGCGACGCGCTCGTGTGGACGTTGGTGGGCGGCCCTGGCCAGGCGTTCGTCGCGGTGGGCAACACGCTGTATGGCCAGACGCCGGGCGGCGGCTCTCCGGTGCAGTTCCTGGGCTCGAGCTGGGTGGGCATCGGCGGACCCGCGGGGCAGATCTTCGCCTGCGCGGGGGCGCTGTGCGCCACGGACAAGCTGACGGGCAACGTGGCCCGCTACAACGCGGCCACCGGGGTGTGGACGACCATCGGCGGGCCCGGCTCGCGCTTCGCGGCCACGACGACGCAAGTGTTCGGCCTGGGGCCGTGGCAGGACGACTACACGGCGCTCTACAGCGGCGTGGGCTCCTCGTGGAGCGTGGTGGGCGGCGGCGCCAGCGAGCTGGTGGGCGGCGGGACGAAGATGTACCGGCTCACCAACGACAAGGCGTTCATCCAGCGCCATGACGGGGGCTCGACGTGGACGAGCATCGGCTACTCGGGCCGCAGCTTCGTGGCCGTGGGCAATGACGTGTACGGCCTGCGTCCGGATGGCTCGTTCATCATGAAGTACGCGGGCTCGGCGTGGAACTCCATCCACGGCGCGGCGAGCAGGATCTTCAGCTCCAACGGCTACCTGCTCGCGCAGAACCTGGACGACACCATCGAGCGGTACGACCCGGTGTCGAACACCTGGACGAACCTGGGCAAGCCCTGATGCTTCCTGGACCTGGGGCGCTCAGGGAGCGTCCTCAGGTCCAGGTGCGTTGCTGGTTGCGCTCGTTCTTCTGGCGGAAGGCCTCCTCCAGGTCCACGCCGACGCGGTTGGCGATGGCGACCAGGTAGTTGAAGACATCGACCAGCTCCTCGCCGACCTGGGCGCGCGCCGCCTCGGTCGGCGTGCCCTTTCCCTCGTCGTAGAGCTTCTCGTGGCGGCGGACGGCCTTGAACACCTCGCCGACCTCCTCACCCATGAGGAAGCAGTTGTGGACCAGGTCCAGCTTCAGCCAGCCATGCATCGCTTCCAGCTCGTGGATGTAGCGCTGGTAGTCCTTCATGGAGGCGCCGGGGGGAAGTTCAATCATCCCCCCGTCTTCAATCACCGGGCGGCGGGCGTCAACCCCTGGGAAGCAGAGGTCCGCGTCGAAATGCCGCGGGAAGATCCGCGGAGGCCTTCGTACCTCTGGGGCACAACACCCGGAGGTCTCATGCAACGCGGTGCATTCCTGCTGGCCCTGGCCAGTCTCCTGCCGACCTGGGCCGTGGCGGCGCCCCATGTCACCCGGCTTCCGCCCCAGGACGCGGCGGTCCATTGCAGTCCCGGCGAGCCGTGCACCCAGCCCACGACGGACGGCTGGGTCGCGCCGATGGAGTACGCGGACGGCAAGAAGTTCCCGCTGCAGGACTATGTGAATGGCGGGCCCAACGGCGAGCTGTACCTGCTCGTCAGCGACAACGCCGAGTACACCCCCGAGGAGTGCAACTTCGGGATGCCCCAGGCGGGCGGGATTCCCTCGGTCCAGACCAACCCCTGCCTCTCCCAGACGCTGTTCATCGGCCTGCGCCTGCCTCGGCCCAAGGACGCCAACGGGAACTTCCTGGAGGCGTCTGGCTTCATCGATGTCTGGCTCGATGCCCAGCGCGACGCCACCATCAACCAGGTCCCCGGCGCGAGCGGACCGCGCTCCGAGGACCGCCACCTGCGGTTCCGCTATTCCACCGGTCCCAACGGGAACACCGCGCTGACGCAGCAGATGGGCAACAACGCGAACGGGTGGACGGGGCTGTCGGCGCCCAACCAGGCCTGGGCCACCACCGCCCTGGTGACGACGCCGAGCGCGGACCCCTCCCGCGTGCACATCGAGTTCTCGGTGAAGCTGCGCAGCAGCGTGCCGCCCATCGTCGGCAGCGAGCCCTTGTCGTCGGCGGTCCGCAAGCTGGGCCTCGCGCTCCAGAGCAGCCCCGGCATGACGGCGGGCGCCACGCAGCGGGTGGGCGGCGGCATCTTCTTCAACGCGAAGAACCAGCCTCCCAACGGTCTGCTGCCCGCAACCTGGGAGACGCTCGAGCTGCGGGAGCACATCCCCATCCCCTTGAGCTTCACGATGTGGAACGTGGGGCAGATGCCGGACGCGACGTTCTGGGTCCCCGACGGGGGCTCGGGGGAGATCGACACCGTCGCCGCGAAGATCTACAAGAAGGAGGTCGTCTGCATCTCTGAGATCTGGATGTCCCATGAGCGAGGAGAGCTCGTCGAGAAGGTCAACGAGCTGCGCGCCGCCGAGTCGCTGCCTCCGATGCAGGCCGTCACGGAGCTGAACGACGACATCTTCCAGCCACCCACGGAGACGACGGGGCTGGTGTTGCTGTCCTCGCGGCAGATTCTCGAGGGCGGCATCCACCATTTCCCGTCCAACATGTGCACCGGCGCCGACTGCATGCAGGACAAGGGCGTCATCTGGGCGCGCATCGCCACGCCAGCGGCCACGGTGCCCGTCACCGTCATGGAGGGGGTGTGGATCTGATCCTGAGCAGCGAGTGAGCAGACAAGCAGGGGGACCGCCGGGTGACTGATGGTCGATGGGAGGGGAGGTTGCTGGCGGGTTGAGCCACAGGAGGACATCCGACGATGCCGAAG
>NZ_SRLW01000358.1:0-9259 GCF_006518215.1 Myxococcus sp. AB025B | reverse complement strand
ACCCCGCCCCGTCCTCGCGAGGTCCCCGGCTTCGCGCGCCTGCAGGTCCATCGCTACGACGCGCGGGCGGGGGACTGGATGAAGACGCCATCCTCCGCGCCGGGTGACGCGCGCCTGGCGCCGGAGCGACTCACCGTCGCCACCTTCAACGTCCTCTTCGACCTGTACGACCGGGAGAAGCTCGCCACCGAGCACCGCACGCCCGCGGCCCTGGCGCTGCTGCGCGAGACCGACGCGGACGTCATCGTCCTTCAAGAAGTCACCGCGCCCTTCCTGCGGGCCCTGCTCGCGGAGGGCTGGGTGCGCGAGCGCTACCACGTGTCGGACGGTCCCGAGGCGAACACCGTCATCCCCTACGGGCAGGTGCTCCTGTCGCGCGAGCCCCTCGCCTCGGTGTGGCAGCGGGTCTTCTCGCGCGACAAGCGCCTCATCGTGGGCGAGCTGCGACTGGCGGGCGGACCGCTGTGGGTGGCCACGCCGCACCTGACGAGCAACCGCGAGGCCACCGGCGCCGCGGCCCGGGCCACCCAGGTCCACGCGCTGCTGGAGGAGCTCCCGTCACTCACGGGCGACGACGACGCGGGCGCGCCCGACGTCGTGCTGGCCGGGGACTTCAACTTCGGCGACGGTGACGCGGAGGTGGAGTCCTTCCGCCGCGCGGGCTTCGTGGATGCATGGCCCACGCTGCGCCCGTCCGAGCAGGGCGAGACGTACAATCCGCGGCTCAACTCGCTGGCCGCCATCACCACCGTGTCCGGACGGCTCCAGCGGTTGGACCGCGTGCTGGTGGCCTCGCCCTCGGGGCGACTGTCGCCGGAGTCCATCGAGCTGTTCGGCGAAGCCCCGCTGAAGGGCGCGCGTGCTCCGTCCGGCGAGCCGCTGTTCGCGTCGGACCACTTCGGCATCCGCTGCGTCCTGCGCCGCGATACCCGCGCGGCCTCCTCCATGACGGGCGCCGCGGCGGCCCGGCTCGTCCACCACACCGCCGTGGTGCTCATCCCCCCCGAGTCCGTGTGGCCGCCCATCCAGGCGCTGCGCAAGAAGCACGACGCGAAGTTCGAGCGGTGGATGCCCCACGTCACCCTGCTCTACCCTTTCCTCCCCGAGGAGGACTTCGACACGGTGGCGGCGCTGCTCTGCGAGGCCGCGCGGAGCATCGAGCCCTTCCAGGTGACGCTCTCCGACTTCGACCACTTCGACCACCGCGCCAGCGCGACGGCGTGGTTGCGGCCCGAGGACGCGCCCCGAGGTGCCCTGGCGCGACTGCACGCGAAGCTCGTCTCCGTGGTGCCCGAGTGCGCGCCCCCGGCCCATGGGTTCCACCCGCATCTGTCCGTGGGGCAGGTGCCCCACTCGGACGGCGTGGACGTGGAGCGCACGGTCGCCACGTGGGCACGGGGCTGGCGTCCGCTGAGCTTCGAGGTCCGCGAGGTCTGCATCATCCGCCGCCAGGGCAACACGCCGTTCGAGGTCGTCCGACGCATTCCGCTGGGTGTCGCGCGCGCGGAGGCCACGACAGCGGGCACCGGTGACGACGCGTTGCGCTCCGCGCTCGGGAACGTGGGCGCCGTCGAGAGCGCTCCCGAGACACGGGCGAAGCGCGACGAGGCCGTGGAGCGGCTGCGCGCGCTGTGCGCTCGCGTGGGTGCCTCGCTGCATCCGTATGGCTCCTATCTGCTCGGGACCGATGGCGCGGGCAGTGACGTGGACGCGGTGGCGCTCGGCCCCGCGGGCCAGTCACGGGAGGACTTCGCGCGGGAGCTGTTGGGCGAGCTGGCGAGGTCGGAGCCCGAGAGCCGCGCGGCCTCGCGCTTCGTCGCCGATGCGGCCATCCCGCTGGTGAAGGGGGTGCTGGGCGGCGTGAGCTTCGAGGTGTCCCACGCCAGTCGGCCCGAGGGCGCCGGATCCCTGGACCCGATGGAGCTGCTCGCGCGACACGCGGACGCGTTCGACCCCGCGGGCCTGCGCTCGGTGCTGGGGCTCGCGGACATGAAGGGCGTGCTGGAGGCGCTCGGTCCGGACGAGGACACCCACGCGAGGTTCAGGCGCCTGCTGCGTGCCGTGAAGGCCTGGGCCCGGGCTCGAGGGCTCTACTCACATGCGCTCGGCTATCTCGGGGGCCTGTCGTGGACGGTGCTCGCGGCCTGGGCCACCACGCGCGCGGCGCCCGAGGCGGTGAAGTCCGACGTGGACCTGCTCGCGCACTTCTTCGACACCTTCGCCACGTGGCCCTGGCCCCAGCCCGTGGCCCTGACGATGGAGACGGCGCGCTACCGGCCGGATGGCAAGCGGGACCTGCTGCCCATCATCGCCCCCGTGGCGCCACTGAGGAACACCACCCGCAACGTGTCGCGCTCCACCTCCCGCATCCTTCGCGAGGAGTGGGCGCGTGCACGGGAGCTCGTGGCCCAGGCGCGCAGGACGGGGACGCCCGGAGCGTGGTCCCTGTTGTTCGAGCCGCTCGATTCGACCAGCCAACCGTCGACCCGACTGCGGCTGAGCGCCGACGCGAAGACCCCTGAGGGGCGCGAGGTCGCCCAGGGATGGCTGCTCGGGCACATCACGGCCCTGGCGTACCGCCTGGAGAGTGATCGCCGCCTGACGGTGCGTCCCCTCCAGGCGCCGGGAGCCGGGGGCTCGCTGCTCATCGGACTGGAGGCCCGGGACCCGAGCGCGCTCGCGTGGAGGCCGGGCACGCCGCTCGTCGAGGCGGTGGAGTCCTTCCGCGCGTCGTTCCTCGAATGGGCCCACCGTCCCGACGGGGCCACCCTCCAGGTGGAGCTGTCACGCGCGAGCGCCTCGGGCCTCCCCGGGGAAACAGACCCGTAAGGACAGACACCCCGCTGCAGCCCTGGCGCGTCCCATGAACATCCTCCCCGGGTGAGATAGACTTCACCCGAAGTCATTCACACCGAGGGGGGGGTCGTCGTGTCCCAGAGCCATCGTGTCGCGAAGCTGCCCATCCGCATGCGGGGCTTCGTCCAGCCCGACACCCAGTCTCAGTTCGAGGGCTACGTCGAGGCGGGCACCTACTTCGTGCTGGAGGAGAAGCCGGGCAGCCCGACGCCGGACACCGACTTCGTGCGCCTGGAGGTCCCCACGCTGGGCGCGCTGGACACCTGGGTCTGCACGCGCTGGCGCACGCAGCACTACGTGAGCGTGACGAACCAGGCGCAGCCTCCGCCCGCCGTGCGGCTGCCCTTCGATGACGACCCGCTGGCCATCGCCGAGAGCCAGCTCGTCACGTTGCTCCAGAGCCTGAAGGACTTCCGCTACGACCTGGACCAGGCGTACTACCCCTGGGACCTCCCGGGCATCCGCGTCCCTCGCGCGCCGCCCCTGTTCAACAACTGCTGCACCTTCGTCGAGGCGCTCACGGTGAAGGCCTTCGCGGACGCCCACGGCGCGAACTTCGCCTGGGACTCGCGGCGCCACCGGCAGATGATGATTGCCTCCACGGAGGACTATTTCTCCCCCATCACCGCCGCCGTCGAGAGCGGCATGGCCATCCCCGCGCCCTCGGCCGATGCCCACCCGCATCCGTGGACGCTCATCCAGGGCTGGCGCAACCCGTGGCGCTCCGGCCACACCTTCCTCGTGGTGGACCACCACCCCGCCACCGACAAGGCCCTGGTGCTGGAGTCCAACAGCGCCAACGGCCTCGACGGCGTCGGCTACCGGGGCATCGGCAACCTGAGGGACCTCGGCCTCGAGCCGCCCGAGGGCTGGTGGAACCTGCCGGACGTCTGGACGTGGCGGAAGCTCTGCGCCACGTACCTCTTCCGCCAGCAGGCCTGGCTCAAGGTCAAGGACCGCTCCTTGTCCAGGCTGTCCGCCACCTCGCCCTGAACGCGCGACTCAGAAGCGCCGGCGCCGCAGCTCCAGCATCCAGGCCTCCAGCGCGTCCACGGCGTTGGAGGGCGGCGCCTCGGGCAGCACCGACGCCGCCAGCGCCGCGTCGAGCACCTCGAACGAGCGGGCCACCCGGACGCGCCACGCTTCGCTCAGCGCCTCCGGCAGCTCGCTCTTCTCCCCGCGCCGCTTCTGCTCCACCAGCTCGCGGGCCTCGGGGAAGCCGTGGGCGTCCAAGAGCTCGGTGACGTCCGTCTCCACGACCCCGGTGCGCAGCAGGTGCGTGCCCGTCAGCGTGGTGCGCAGCACGTAGAGCAGCTTCTTGGCGGAGCGAAAGCCGCTCTTCTCCCACTCACGCAGCTGGCCGTGGGCGAAGCCGTTGTAGTGACGGAACACCCGCCGCGACAGCACCTCGCGCGCCAGCGGCTGGAGCGAGGCGAGGTCCGGAGAGGCCCGCAGGGTGATGGCGCCCAGGATGCGCTCCAGGTAGTTGCCATTGCCCTGCAACAGTCCCTGGAGGACGGATGCGAGCTCATTGGACGAGTAGTCCACCTCCACGCCGTCCACCACCTCCAGGCGCTCGGCGTTGAGCTGCCGGGGGCTGAGCCCCAGGAGCATGGCCGTGGGCGCCACGTGGATGGACTTCAGGTCCAAATCACTGTCGGGCGAGGGGAACCCGTAGGCATGCGCCCCCGTCAGCGACACCACCAGGTGCTCGCGTCGCGCGGACTCCTCGTCAAGCACGCGGTCCGCCACCGTCTTCTCGTGCTCCGTCAGCGTGCCCTTCATTCCGAATCCTTCCACTCCATCCGCGGGGCCTCGGGCGCGTCGCGTCCCCAGGGTCCCGGCTCCTTCGTCACCCAGCGCCGCGCCACTTCATCCCCCACCCGCCGCAGCAGCCGGTCCGCGCGCGCGTAGTCGGGCTGCTCCGGCAGCCGGCTCTCCCGCCGCGCGGCCTCCAGCTCCGGCGCCATCGCCTCCGCGTCGCGCAGCACGTCCTCGAGCGGGACCTGCCCCGCCTTGATGTCCAGCAGCCGCGCCTTCAGGGCGCCCGTCGCCTCGAAGACAGGCTCGCCGTGGCGCAGCCAGGCCGTGGCCGTGGCGATCAACCGCAGCAGGTTGTACGCGTTCTTCGGTCGCAGCTCCCGCGCCGACGGAGGACGCTGTCCCCCTCCACGCGCGTAGGCGGTGAGCGCCGCGAAGTCGTTGGCGGCGAGCAGGCCCTGGTCCGACAGCGAGCGATAGAGCTGCTTGACGTAGGTCTTCGCCGCCAGCAGCGCGTCCTCGGGCGTGGGCGCGCCGCGCGGGGAGATGTCCGCCAGTCGCCGGGCCACTTCGTCCAGGTCCGGCGTGGGGTCCTCGCACAGCCACTCCAGCAGCAGGTCCCGGTGCTCGGCGAGCCGCTGGCTGCGCGTGAGCTTGTCGAGCTGGCTCATGGCATAGCGACCGAAGCTGCCGAAGATGGACTGCGAGACGAAGGCCTCGCGCTCCGCGAGGAACCACTCGCCCAGCTCATCCAGTGCACGGGCGCCGGGGACGAACAGCGTCTCCAGCGTGTTCGGGTCCGCGCGCAGGGCCTGCTCCACCGTCTTGCGCGCCTCCCAATAGGTCGTGCTGCCGTCGGCGCTCACCAGGTCCTGCGGCGCCTCCACCAGGCCGAAGCTCCACGAGAGCGGCAGGGCGAACACCCCTCGCACGTCCACGTCCGACTGCGCGTTCGCCAGTCCCCAGGCATGGCTGCCCACGCGCGTCTCCAGCACCACGCACGGCCCCAGCGCGTTCCAGGCGGCCTCGCGCCGCTGGGCGAACTGGACCTGTCCCGGACGCCGGGGCACCAGCTCGTCGCGCGCGAACCACACCTCGCCCACGCCGACGATCTGGATGTCGAGCCCGCCGTCCTTCGCCCGCACCACGCGCCCCACCACGCCCTGGGGGATGCGCCGCCCGCCGGAGGTCAGCCGCTCCACGCGCGTCGTCACCTCGGTGCCATGCGGCAGCGGCACCGACAGCCGGTCCACCTGCTCCAGGCCTCGGATGCGCGCGGCGCCCGGGTGGGAGGAATCCTTGGGAGAGTCACTCATCGTTCACCTCGAAGTGCGCGGCCGCGCGAGGGACGCCCGAGCCCCCGGAGGGCTGACCGGGACCTCAGCCCCGCGCGGTCGGCAGGGCGATTCTCTCACGAAGGCGCGACAGCAGCGCGCGCGTCGTGGACAGCTCCGCCCGGCACCGGTCCAGTCGCTCGCGCAGGGAGTCGACGTCATCGCCCGCGTCCGCGCGCAGCTCCAGCTCCCGACTCAGCGTCTCCAGGGCCGACGCGCCGAACCAGGCCGCGTTGGACTTGAGCGTGTGCGCCGCGCGACTGAGGTCGTCGAGCAGCCCCTGCCCCAGCGCCGTGTACGCGTCGTCGAGCAGCGCGGGCATGCTCTGCAGCGCGGTGTCGATGAGCTCCGGGAGGATGTTCCCCGCCTGCGAGCCCAGCTCCCGCCACAGCCGGGCCAGCGCCGCGGGCTGCAGGCCGGGGATGCGCGCGGCCTCGGGCACCAGGTCGTCGGAGAGCCCCTGCTCCGCGATGACGACGCGCTCCGGCCGCGTGCGGGTGCCGCCGACGGGCCGCGGCGTCTGGCAGCGCACCAGCGCGGCGGTGAGCGCCTCCACGCGGATGGGCTTGGACAGGAAGTCGTCCATCCCCGCCTCGAAGCACTGCTCCCGGTCGGAGTCCATCGCGTTGGCCGTCATCGCGATGACCCACGGCTGCACCGTGGGCGGCAGCTCCTTGCGGATGCGCCGCGTGGCCTCCAGGCCGTCCATCTCCGGCATCTGCAGGTCCATGAAGACCACGTCGAAGCGCTGGCGCAGGGACCACTCCAGCGCCTCGCGCCCGTTGGACGCCGCCTGCACCTGATAGCCGAGCCGGTCCAGCATCAGGCTGGCCAGCCGCTGGTTGGTGAGGTTGTCCTCCACCAGCAGGATGCGCAAGGGGACGCGGTCTCCGGGCCTGTCTCGGGGCGCGGGAGCCCCCGTCGGCGCGGGCTCCACGCGCACCCGGGGCACGTCCTTGGAGAAGCAGGACATCAGCGTGTCATGGAGCTGCGAGGCCTTCATCGGGCGCGACAGCACCCCGGAGAACAGGCCCGGCGGAGGCGCGGCGCGGCGTCCCGGTGAGGTCAGCAGGAACAGCGGCAGCGCCCGCAGGTCGTCGCGCTTGCGGATCCGCGCCGCCAGCGAGGGACCGTCCAGTCCCGGCATCTGGTGGTCGATGAGCGCCAGGTCGAACCCGGAGCCGCCCGACTGGAGCTTGGAGAGCGCCTCCATGCCGGAGCCCGCCTCCACCGGCTCGGCGCCCCACGCCTGGAGCTGTCGTCCCAGGAGCCGGCGGTTGATGGCGTTGTCGTCGACGATGAGCACGCGCCGGCCGCGCAGCAGCGGCTCGTCCGAGCGCAGGTAGCCCGCCGTCGTCTGCGGCGCGGCCTGCACGGTGAGCGAGAAGAAGAACGTGGTGCCGCGGCCGGGCACGCCCTCGCTCTCCACCCAGATGCGCCCTCCCATCGCCTCCACCAGCCGCTTGGAGATGGCGAGCCCCAGGCCCGTGCCGCCGAAGCGCCGCGCCACCGACACGTCGAGCTGGTTGAACGGCTGGAACAGGCCCTGGCGCTTCTCCTCGGGGATGCCCGGCCCCGTGTCCTGCACGGAGAAGGTGAGCTCCCACGGCGCGTCGGTCGCCTCGGCGCGGCGGACCCCGTCCACGGAGACGACGGCGCCGCCCGACTCGGTGAACTTCAGCGCGTTGCCCACCAGGTTGAGCAGCACCTGGCGCAGGCGGGAGGCGTCCCCCATCACCACCTGGGGCACGTCGGGTGAGATGTCCGCACCCAGGTCCAGGCCCTTCTCGCTGGCGCGCACCGCGAGCAGGTCCAGCACCGACTCCACGCACTGACGCAGGTCGAACGGGTGCCGGTCCGTCTCGAAGCGGCCGGCTTCGATCTTGGAGAAGTCCAGCACGTCGTTGAGCAGCGTGAGCAGCGCCTCGCTGCTCTGGCGGATGGTGGAGATGAACTCGCGCTGCTCGCCCGTCAGGTGCGTGTCCAGCATCAGCCCCGTCATGCCGATGATGGCGTTCATCGGCGTGCGGATTTCGTGGCTCATCGTCGCCAGGAACAGGCTCTTGGCCTGGTTGGCGGACTCGGCCGCCTGGCGCGCGCGCTGGAGGTCGGTGATGTCGTGATAGATGGCGATGAAGCCCAGCTGCCGGCCGCCCACCGACACCGGCAGCGCCAACAGCTCCACGTCCACCATCGTGTGGTCCTTGCGCAGCCGCCGCGTGACGGAGTGCACGCGCCCGCGCTGGGTGACGTCGCGTTGGGCCTTCTTCGCCTCGGGCAGGACGCTGTCCTCGGTGGCCACCAGGTCGAAGATGTGTTTGCCCAGCGCCTCCTGCGGCGTGTACCCGAAGAGCCGCTCGGCGGCGGGGTTCCACGACAGGACGATGAACTGGCGGGTGATGGTGACGATGGCGACGGGGCTGTTGCGCACCACCGCCTCGAAGAACTCCTTCTGCTGACGGATGGAGGCCTCGACCTCCAGGCTGCCGCGCATGTCCTGGAGCTGGAGCACCCAGCCCAGCGCGTTGCCGGCCGCGTCGAACTGGGCCAGCGTCTGCACGCGCAGGTAGTACGCGGGCCCGGCGCCGCCCGGCCGCTGTCCGGCCAGCTCCGTCTCGTGCGGCGTGTCCGGCGAGCCGCGCGTGTCCGGCGGACGCCACCCCGACAACAGGCGCGTCACCGCCATGCCCACCAGCTCACCGCGCGGACCGAAGATGCGCTCGGCGGCGCGGTTGACCTCCTGGATGAGCTGGGCAGCGTCGAGCACGAGCACCGCGTCGCGCGCGTGCTCGAAGACGGTGGTATGGGCTCTGGACGCCAGGTCGGACACCACTCCCCCTACCCTCCCGAGTGTAGGTCAGCTCCGCCCCCGCTCCTATTTTCGAGACGGCGCGAGCTGGCCAGGGCCCAGGCGCCCGCCCACGACGGGGACGGGCCCAGGCCCAGCGCGCTGGTGACGCGCGCTTTCAGCGGCTGCGCCACCACGCCTTGAACTCCATCCAGGAGATCCTCCCCGTGCCGTCCGCGTCGACGATGTCGAGGGCGATCTCCAGCTCCTCGTCCGTGACGTCCTGCCCGAGCGCCTCCAGCAGCCGCGCGAACTCGGCGCGCTCGATGGCGCCGGTGCGGTTGCGGTCGTAGCGCTGGAAGATGTCGAGCAGCTCGTTGCCGGAGCTGGTGAATTCGTCCACCGCCGCGTGCTCGGGCGCCAGCGGGAGGATGCCGGCGGAGGACGTCTCCACCTGCTCCACGGAGGCGAGGCTGGGGGCGGGGCGCTCGGGCAGGACGTCACGGACGAGGAGCTGGAG
>NZ_SRLW01000357.1:0-9317 GCF_006518215.1 Myxococcus sp. AB025B | reverse complement strand
GCACCCGTCCCTCCCTCGCCCCATCCAGGGTGAGATGAAGCTGGAGCGCTCGAACCAGCTCCTCGCCGAGGCGCGCAAGACGGTCCCCGGCGTCACCCAGTCGATGATGAAGAAGCCGGAGCACTTCGCCCCCGGCTCCTTCCCCGTGTTCCTCGCCAGGGGCCGGGGCGCGCTGGTGGAGGACGTGGACGGCCAGGAGTACATCGACTTCATCAGCGGCCTCGGCGCCAACATGCTGGGCCACAACCACCCCGCGGTGGTGGACACGATCCGCGAGCACCTGGAGGAAGGGGTCCTCCACTCACTGCCCACGCCCGTCGAGGTGACGTCCATCCAGGCCCTGCTGGACCTGGTGCCGGGCGCGGAGCAGGCGCGGTTCTTCAAGACGGGCGCGGACGCCACGTCCGCGGCGGTGCGCCTGTCGCGCTACGTGACGGGCAAGGAGCGCATCATCACGGTCGGCTACAACGGCTGGCACGACCACTTCATGTTCGACACGCCGGGAGTGCCGGCCGCCATCGCGGGCCTGACGACGCGCCTGCCGCTCTTCACGCCGCCGGACGAGGCGGTGCTGCTGTCCACCATCGAGAAGCAGGCCGGCCAGCTGGCGGCGGTGATCCTCTCCATCCCGTACAACCGCGTGCTGTCCGCGGACTTCATGAAGCAGGTGCGCGCGGCGTGCACGGCGCACAACGTGATGTTCGTGATGGACGAGGTGGTGACGGGCTTCCGTCTGGCGCTGGGCGGCGCGCAGGAGTTCTTCGGCGTGAGGGCGGACATCTGCTGCATGTCCAAGAGCATCGCCGCGGGAATGCCGCTGTCGGCCATCTCCGGCCCGGAGAAGTACCTCTCCAAGCTCGCGGACCTCCAGGTCTCCACCACCTTCGGCGGTGAGCTGTTGACGCTGGCCGTGTGCGAGGCGGTGCTCAAGCACTACAAGCAGAACGACCCGGCGAAGCACGTCTCGTACCTGGGCCGCAGGCTGCGCGAGGGCATCAACCAGAAGGCGGAGGCGGCGGGCTCGTCGCTGCGCGTGCTGGGCTACGACGCCATCCCGTTCTTCCGTTACTCGCCCGACATGGCCGAGCACGCGAAGCGGATGACGCCGTTCCAGGGTGGCATGGCCCGTCGGGGCATCCTGCTGCGCCGGGACGTGAACTTCATCGGCGCGGCGCACACCGAGGAGCAGATCGACTACACGGTGGAGATGGCGGGCGAGGTGCTGCGCTCACTCGCGAAGCCCGCGTAGGGCTCGCCTTCGGGGAGGCCGGAGTGCCTGGCCTCCCCGAGGGGTGTCTCACTTGGAATCGTGGATGTGGTCCGCGTGGCCGCGCTTCCAGTAGCCGGTGACGCGGACCCAGCTCTTCTGCGTGCCGCGCTCGTTGAGCAGGTGCTCGCGGATGGTGCGCATCTCCGATGACTCTCCCGACACCCAGGCGAAGTAGTCGCCGGGCGGGAAGTCGAGCTCGCGGATGGCCTTGTGGAGCAGGCCGGTGGAGCCCGCCTCGGCGCCGTTGCGGTGCAGCCAGGTGAGCGTCACGTTGGCGCGGGTGGTGAGCGGCTGCTCCTCGCTGGCGTCGGCCACCTCGACGAAGACGATGGCGCGGGCGCCTTCGGGCAGCTCCTCCAGCCTTCGGGCGATGGCGGGGATGGCGGTCTCATCGCCGGCGAGCAGGTACCAGTCGAAGTCATTGGAGACGAAGAGCGAGCCGCGCGGGCCGCCGACGCCGAGCATGTCGCCGGGCTTCGCCTGGGCGGCCCACGAAGATGCGGGGCCGGAGCCGTGGAGGACGAAGTCCAGGTCCAGCTCGCCGGTGGTGGAGTCGTAGCGGCGCGGCGTGTAGTCGCGCGAGTCGGGCTTCTTCTCACCGGGCTGGAGCTGGGGGCCGGTGGGGCCCATGGTCGGAATCACGGGCTTGCGCTTGCCCTGCTCCGGGAACAGGACCTTCACATGGTCATCGGCCCCTTCGCTGTGGAAGCCCTCGATGTCCTGGCCGCCCAGGGTGATGCGCACCACATGCGGGGTGACGGGCGTCACCCGCAGCACCTCCAGGCAGCGGAACTTCACGGGGAACGGGCCCCGTCGGTACACCTTCTCGGTCACGCTCGTCGTCACGTGCTCTCCTTCACTTTCATTTCAATATTGACTCGCAATTTCAGCGACGCAACTGAAATCGCTCGCTCGCCGGGGCGGGCGATTGGCTGCCTGACGGGTGCCGCTCGCGGGGCGTTCCGCCATCGAGCTCGGAGGTGCCCCTGACCTGGCGAGGGAATCGCGCACCCCGCCGCTCGCCGACACATCCAGACACCCTGTCTGCGATTCAACGAGCGCCAAAGCCACACACCCACGACAGATGTCACCATGGACTCCCCTGGGGAACAGGCGACTCTCTCGACTTCATGATTTGCCCAATCATAGGATGTCCTGGCGATGCAATCCCTTGCGACACAGGATGCGCCCATGACGCCTGGGCAATCCTGCCGCAAAGCGTTGCAGCGCACTCCAACCCGATGAGTCCGCCACACCCCAGGAAAAAACTTCATGTTCAAGACCCACATCATCCGTTCGACCATGCTCGCGGCAGCGACCCTCCTCTCGACCAGCTGCGGCGTGGCGGCTCCCGAGGAAAGCCTGGAGTCTGACGCGACCAGCACCCGTGGCGATGCGCTCGGTGGCGCCGAGTTCTGGCATGACTTTCGCGCATACAGCGGCGCTTCCCCCGAGTGTAATGGCTTCAATGTCTCCGAAGGTCGAGGCCTGGGCCAGTGGACGAGCCAGATTCGCCTCGACACCGACTCCCGGCCGCAGGGGTGCTGGCAGAAGTTCGGCATCCAGGACCCGTATGGTGAGCTGAGCGGGCTGATGCTGACGGTCAGCTTCTATGGACAGGGAAGCCCGACTGCCAGCGGGCAGTGCGACAACCCCGGGACTTACGTCGTTCCCATCGGCCCGACGCTCGACTGGACCGGCCCCTGGGGAATCGACACCACCGATGCCTATGGCGGATGCGTGCAGACGTTCAGCATCTCCGGCCGCGATGACATCGCGCTCGATGTGCGCTTCGACGCCGACCGCCACAATGGCCAGTGCCAGAACGCGGGGCTGCACACGGTGACGTCGATCAACCCCGTCTCCCTCACGCTCGACATGGACAACCGTTATGGCGGTTGCTACCAGACCTTCCGGCTCCGGAAGATGACGTGCGGGGACAACGTCTGTGAGTCAGGTGAGCTCTGCCCAGCGGACTGCATGGTTTGCGGTGACGGTATCTGCAATGGCTCGGAGACCCGGGCGACGTGCCCGGAGGATTGCTTCCCGCAGGGTCCTGGCAACTGCGCGATCTACTGCCCGCCCGAGATTCCGTGACGAAGGCGACGCGGAGGGGGGCCTCATGCCCCTCTCCGCACGCTGTCTCCACACCCGCGCATGGACGTGCTACCCACCGGGTCCATGCCACGCCCCCCTCGAACCGCTCCCCCGTCCAAGGGACCGGCGCCCACCGTCGCCCCCGCCGCACCGCTGCCTGCTGGCGCCCCGTTCACCTGGCGCTCGGAGAGCGATGAGCCCTCTCCTGCCCGGCTGCACCCGGTGGACGACCGGCTCAGCGCGGACACGGCGCTCAAGCGAGTCCGCCGAGGCGAGTTCCTGCTGTACTCCGGCGACTTCCACAACGCGAAGCAGCTGCTGGGCGCGCTGGGCCGCCGACTGGAGCGCGCGTCGAACGCTCGCACTCCCCTGGAGGCGTTCCGCGCCGAGCGCCGCGCGCGGCAACTGGAGCACGAGACGCTGTCGCGCATCGCCGTGTCACTCGACCGCGACTACCGGCTCGCACTCTCACGCGCACCCGACGTCGCCCTGGCCTGCCGACAGGTCTGGGGCGAGCCCGAGACGGAGTTCACCGTCGTCCCCCTCAAGCAACTGCTCGGCATGCTCGGAGCCGCGGAGTGGCGGCGCAAGGGATTGTCGGTGCCCGGCCTCACCGGCCTCATCCATCCACACTACGGCGTGTACCTGCCCACGCGCACCGACTACGTGGAGTTGCTCCTCTCGCTCCCCACGCTGAAGGGCCCGCGCGTGTTCGACATCGGCACGGGCACGGGTGTGCTCTCGTTCCTCCTCCTCCAGCGTGGCGCCTCGTCCGTGCAGGCGACGGACATCGACTCCCGCGCGGTGGCCTGTGCCCGGGAGAACGCGGAGCGGCTGGGGCTGCGCAAGTCCTTCCAGGTCACCGAGGGGGACCTCTTCCCGGAGGGCAAGGCGGACCTCGTGGTGTGCAACCCGCCGTGGATTCCGGAGCCCCCGAAGAACCGCGTGGACCGCGCGGTGTTCGACGAGGACAACCAGTTCCTGCGGCGCTTCCTCGAAGGGCTCCCCGACGCGCTCACGCCCGGAGGCGAGGGACTGCTCATCCTCTCGGACCTCGCGGTCCTGCTCGGCCTGCGCCCCCAGGGATGGCTCCAGGCGCAGTTCGCCCGCTGCGGCCTGACGGTGAAGTGGAGCCGCTCGACCGCGGCCCGACACTCCAAGTCCAAGGACACCTCGGACCCGCTGCACATGGCGCGCTCTCGAGAGATCACCACCCTCTACTGCCTCACGCGCGCCGCGGGGTGAGCGGACACCCGACGCGGCATGCAGCGCCTCGCCTGCGCGGCGCGCCGCATCGCGAGCCTCAGCCCTCGAGGTCTTCGGGCGTGACGCCGACGGCCTCGAGGTCCAGGTCCTCCAGCGGAATCCGCTGGATGTGCTCCCGGGGCTCGTACTTGGGATTGAGCTTGTCGCGGTACTTCTCCGAGCCGCTCTCGTACGTCACCCACAGCTCGCCATCGATGATGTTGAAGCCCTGTGCATACGGGTCGATGAGCCCGTTGCTGATGTCCTTGCGCTCGGAGAGGTCCGCGGTGAACGAGTCCGGGGTGCCCTCGAACGGCTGGTAGACCAGCTTCTGGTCGCCGGTGGTGAACAGCAGCGCCCCGTCGACCACCGTCATGCCCTGCGCGCGGTCCGGCGCGCGGATGGGGCCCTGGCGCGAGCCCTCGATGATCTCCCCGGTCTTCTCGTCGATCTCGTAGCGCCACACGGCGCCCGCCTTGCCATCGCCGTCCTTGCTGTACGAGCCGACGTACGCGTAGCCATCGCTCACCGTCATGTAGCTGCCGGCGGACACCAGGCCGATGCCCGTCGCCGGGTCCGTCAGCCCGTCGCCGCTGGGGACCTCCGTCACCTGGAAGGCCGGCACCTCGGCGCCCGGCTTCGCGTTCTCGAGGTCCTCGCGCCGGTAGACGTAGAGGTGATGGGTGTCGGAGACGTAGACGAACTCACCGTCCGTGGAGACACCGCCACCATGCGAGGGCGCCCCGGCCTCGGGGTTGGAGCTGGCGCCCCCCAGGCGGACCTGCTGCGCCTCCACGCCCGTGCCCTTGTCCTGGAGCGAG
This sequence comes from Myxococcus sp. AB025B, assembly GCF_006518215.1. NCBI lineage: Bacteria > Pseudomonadati > Myxococcota > Myxococcia > Myxococcales > Myxococcaceae > Myxococcus > Myxococcus sp. AB025B. The sequence continues at coordinate 3,884 of NZ_SRLW01000357.1, read as the reverse complement.
AGCAGCACGCCCCGGCCATCCGCGTAGTAGGTCGTGAGCACCTGGTCGCGCTTCGCGTCGTAGCCCTGCCCCTGCGGCGTCCAGCCGGCGTCCAGGTGCAGCAGCTTCGGGCCGACCGAGTGCGCGGCCCCCGCGTCCGTCGCCACGGCGCTCGCCCCCTCGGGCGCGGCGGTGCGCGCCGGGCTGTGCCCCGTGAGGTTCACGAGCTCGGGCTTCGCGCGCTCCAGGGCGTCCTGGGAGAAAGGGCTCACGGCGGGGAGCGGCGTCGCCGGGGACGCGACGGGCTCCGTCGTACGGGCCTGGGTGGGGATGGAAACGGTCCGAGGGGAGATGGGGCTGACCACGGGGAGGCCTCCGGCTGAACGGATGCCCCCCGCACCATGGGCGCAGGGGGCCAGACTCCCACCATACGCGATATCGCCCCCGATGGTTACACACCCCCAGCAGGGTCCACGCCGGGGCGTCCGCTCAAGCGCTCTCGGCGAGGGCGACGGGCTGCTCCTGTCGAGGCGCGGCCGCCCCCTTCTTGCGACGCAGCTGCGCGGCCTCGTGGGCGCGGCGGATGCGGCGGGTCGCCATCTCCGCGGTGTACGCGGGCGCGAGCGACAGGAAGCGACTGCCCTCCAGCCGACTCCCCTCCTGGTACACGATGCGCTGCTCGACGAAGCGTCCGAGCATCGCCGCGACCTCGTCCTGGGTCGCGCGCCCGGTCTCGATGAACTCCTCGCGGAGGTCCTCCCAGCGTTGGATCTCCATGCAGGCCATGTAGACGTCCCGCTCCAGTCCCCGCAGCACGATGTTGTTCAGCATCCCGCTGCGCGTGTCGTAGAGCCGCATCGAGTCGCCGCTGTCCAGGTACGTCAATAGATGTCGGTACTGCGTCTCCTTCGCCGCCGCGTAGGCCCGTCCCCACTTCCGGCACGCGTCGTAGACGCTGCTCCAGTCCGTGGGCGTGCTCGGGCTGTCATAGGAGAGGTCGAGCAGCGAGATGCGCTGATAGACCTCCTCCGGCAACCCCACCTTGTAGAAGTCCGCGTTGCGGATGTTCGACAGGCCGTACTCCTGGCTCAGCGTGTCGATGGTCGCGCCCCGCCCCAGCCAGAAGCGGTTGGGGTTCAGCGGGGTGTAGAGCAGCGCGTAGTCCAGGATGGTCTGCGTCGTCTCCTCCACCTCCTCCTGCCGCGCGCCCGGGAAGTCCGTCAACAGGTTCGCGCTGTTGAGGATGCCCAGCTCGTGGCAGACCTTCATCGCCTGCAGGTTGGCGATGACCGACGTCCCCTTGCCAATCCGCTTCAGGTACGAATTGGAGAGCCCCTCGATGCCGAACTGCACGTAGCGCACGCCCGCCTCCCAGAGCCGCAAGAGCTCGTAGGGCCGGACGCTGGCGCGCATCTCATAGAAGATGACGAAGTCCTTCCCGGTGTCGATGACCCGGTCCGCGAACTCCTCGATGCCCTTGGCGCGGATGATGTTGTCCAGGAAGAAGAGCACGTTCGTCTGGTAGCGCCCGTTCAGCGCCAGGATGTCCGTCACCACGCGCTCGGCGCTCTTCTCGCGGTAGCCATTCCACTGCACGTTCAGGTTGCAGAAGAAGCACGTGGCCTTCGGGTTCCCCGTGCGCTTGGCCCGGTCCCACCAACACCCGCGCGAGCCCTCGATGGTGAGGAACCACAGGAGGTTCCCCTCCTCCGCCTTGCGCGCATACTCGTCGTAATCCGGCAGCGGGAGCGCATTGATGTTGGGCACCTCCCAGAGCTGCGCGCCGCCCGCGAGCTCCCCCGCCGTGGCCCGCGAGATGACGCCCTTGATGCCCCGCATCTCCGTCTGCCCCTCGCGCAGCTGACGCACCAGCGCGAGCAGCGGCTGCTCCCCTTCTCCCTGGATGATGTAGTCCAGGAAGTCGAACTCCTTCAGCAGCGACGGCCCCACCTGGTTGGAGATGGTCGACCCGCCCAGCAACGTCTTCGTGGCGGGCGAGCGCTGCTTGATGCGCTGACAGAGCGAGAGGTTCGCGAAGAGCTGACCGAAGCAGGTGGTGAGGCCCACCACGTCGAAGCGCCCCGCCAGCGCGTCCGCCAGCCGGTCCAGGTGCGCCTCCAGCCGGGCGGTGAGCGTGTCGAAGACTTCTTCCCACGTCGACGCCTCCTTGAAGTGGGCCGGGGACACGATGGCGCCGGGCCCCGTCAATGACTCTCCGGTCGCCTCCATCCGCTTGACGAAGAAGTCACGCACCCGTTGCTTCTGCTGCGGGAAGAGGCACGGCGTGTACAACATCTCTCCGACCTCATACGAGTTCTGGGAGATGAGGTCATAGAACGCCAGCCCGATCTCGTTCGCCACCTCGAGATAGGCGGAGCGGCACTCCACCTCCACCGTCGGCTCCTGCTGACGCAGGTACGCGGACAGCGCCCCCATCGCCGAGGAGGGATGCCGATGGAGCGACCAGGGGAGTGCAACGAGACCGATTCGCATGAGGGGCCTCTGCATTGACTTCGTATTGACTTCCATCCCATTCAATCAAATCATCAAGCCTAGCGCATATTCCGGCATATACCCGGATAACCTGACCAAGACTGTCTATCCATAAAATTACAGCCATCACCCGCATCGAGGGGAGGCGTCCATGACGCTCAGAATCGAACCGTTTGGAAGCGGCAGTGGCCGGCTCGTCCACCGGGAGGGTCCGGACGACATCCTCCAGTTGCCCGCGGAGGAGCTCATCGCGCTCTTCAAGTCCGCGGGCCTGGTCATCTTCCGGGGCTTCACCACCAGCCCGCAGGTGATGCATGACTTCGCGGGTCGCTTCAGCACGCGCTTCAACCGGGACCGCCTGCGCCCCGTCGTCGCCGGGAGCGACGGCTATGTGCAGATGGTGACCGAGGGCATGGGCTACGTGGAGCCCCACGCCGAGCAGGCCAACTCCCCCTTCCGTCCGGACGCGCTCTGGTTCTGCTGCAGCGTCCCCGCGGCGGAAGGCGGCGAGACGCTCGCCTGGGACGGGGTCCGCCTCTGGGAGAAGCTCCGCCCTGAGCTCAAGCAGCTCTTCCGGAACAAGAAGCTGCGATTCTTCCAGCGATACTCCAACGACAAATGGCAGCGCTTCATGGGGAATGGCGCCACCCTGGCCGACGTTCAGACCACCTTGGATGGAATTGAGGGTGTCTCCTATTACGTCAGCCCAGACGATTCCATCTACCTCGAATATGTCTGTCCCGCGGTGGTGAAGACCCGTTACGGAGGGCAGGACGCGTTCGCGAACAGCCTGTTGTCGGAGCGCAAGAATACACTGGGGGACCTGATGTCTTTCGATGACGGCTCGGCCATCTCGGACGACATCGTCTCCGAGGTCCAGGAGGCGATGAAGGAGCTGGAGGACGCCATCGCCTGGCATCCGGGGGACCTGGCGTTCATCGACAACTCCCGCTACCTGCACGGTCGCAATGCCTACACGGACACGCGGCGGAAGATCTTCTCCAGCCTCAGCTTCCTCAACTTCTAGAGCGCCGATCAGGTTACGGCGAGGGAGCAGGCAAGCGGTAGGGGATCGACTCGGGCTGTGGTCGCGTGATCAGGTCGCCACCTTCGGAGGTGGCGCATGGAACGCTGGAAGCCGGCTGTGGAGCAGAGCGCACGGGAGCAGCGCCTGCTGAAGCTGGCGAGGAAGAGCAGGAAGCTTTTCGTCTTCCTGCGCGAGCATCGGCACGAGTTGTTCGACGAGGCCTTTCAGGACGAGCTCGAAGCGATGTACCGACAGACAGGCCAGGGACAAGAGCCGCAGCCGCCCGCGATGATGTGCATGGCGCTGTTGGTGCAGGCCTACACGCAGGCATCGGACGCCGAAGCCGTGTGCCTGTCGGGCACTGACAGCCGGTGGCGGATGGTGT
>NZ_SRLW01000356.1:0-9379 GCF_006518215.1 Myxococcus sp. AB025B | reverse complement strand
ACCAGCCCTTCTGGGGGCACGTGGTTCTCCGCGCGGGGGTCGGGCCACAGCCGGTACCGCAGAAGTCGCTCACCGCCGAGCGGCTCGCGAATGCCATCCGCACAGCACTGTCTCCGACGGTACGGGCGCAGGCCGCAGCGGTGGGTGAATGCATCCGAGCAGAGGACGGGGCCGCGCGCGCCGTACGCCTCATCGAACAGACACATTTGGAGTGGAGCTACCGGCGGACATCAACTTAATGCATGCCCCTCGCCAATCGGCCGCTCAGCCCGCCTTGGATTTGCCTCCCAACTCGGTCGCGGCGTCATTGGGGGCGTGGCCCGACTCCGTAGACAGGTGGGTCAAGCTGCCAGCCTACTCGTTGCGGCCACCCGCTCGGACTCGACCGGGCTGATGCAGCCCAGGGATGAGTGGCGACGCTTCCCGTTGTGGAATACCTCCATGGACTCGAACAACGCTCGCTTCCTCACGTGTCTTGAAGCAGATGGCGTAGACGAGCTCCAGCTTCAGCGTGGAGAAAAAGCTCTCGGCTACCGCATTGTCCCAGCAGTTGCCCTTGCGCGACATGCTGTACTCGATGCCGCGCTCCTCGAGCAGCCCCCTCGCCGCCTTCAGCTCCCCAGCGGAGGCTCGGTGGGGGCGCGTGAAATCCACGCGGCGATGAACACGTCCAGCTCGCCTCGCAGCACGTCCTTCACGCGGGGCGTGCCGGCGCCGGTGCGCGGGTCCTCCACCCGGGCGCTGCGTCCCAGGTAGTAGCGGCGCGCCTCATCCGTGCTGCCGCCCTGGCCCGCCACCACGCGCGCGGCGATGTCCTTGAGCTCCTCCAGCTCCCCCGCGCCGGTGAGCGTGAGCACGCGCCCGGTGGACTCGTCCTTCACCGTCACCTCGGTGCGCACGCGCTGGAGGTAGGCGCCCTCGTGGCTCTTCACCGGACGGCCCAGCACCTCCAAGAGTTCCAATTCCTCCTCGGAGAGCGCGCCGCCCCGGTGCACGCGGACATACGCGCGCTGGCGCTTCTCGTCCTCCAGGCGTCGGTGCATGCCCGCCTCTCCCGCCAGGAACCCGTATGCACCCGGCCCGGCGATGCGCACCACGACACGCGAGGGCTCGTCCGCCTCGGCCACCGCCACCGCCTCGTAGCCCCGGCGCTGCGCCCACCCCAGGTACATGGTGGCCAGCTCCTGCACCCACACCGCCTGCGTCTCCGCCGAGTCGCTCGCGCAGATGTCCACCAGCGCCTCGGTGTCCTGCTGCGAGGCGCCCGAGGCATGGAGCGCCTCGGCCATCTGCACCTCGCGCGCGACCTCCTCCACCTGCCGCGCCGCGGAGCCCAGCTGCACCTCGTTCTTCGCCTCGCGCACCAGCCGGCGGGCGAACAGACACGCCGCCTCCAGCCGCTCCATCTCGTTGAGGTGGGCCTCCACCAGCCGGAAGGCGCGGATGACGTCCGCCGCGTGCGTGGGGTCGTCCCAGAGGTTGGGGGCCTGCGTCTCCGTGAGCAGGGCCGTCCTGCGCTCCTCCAGCTCCGGTCGCCCCGAGGACGCCGCCAGCGCGCGCGCCTTGCCCACCAGCCGGTCCATCTCCACCAGCAGCGACTTGCGGTCCAGCCGCCGCTTCACCGGGGCCGCGCGCGCGGAGGGCAGCAGCAACTGCGCGGTGGGCGACGGCGGCGGGGCGGCGGGCTCGGCCACGGCCACCACCCGGTCCCCCGCGCGTGCCTCCACGCGCACCGGCGTGCCCGGAGGCAGCGGCTTGCGCGCAATCTCCACCGCGAGCGCCGCGGTGAGCGTCTTCTCGATTTCGCGCTGCAGGTAGCGCGCGCCGAACTGCGGCGAGTACCCGCGCTCGACGAGGATGTCGACCACCTCGGGCGTCACCTCCACGTCCAGCGAGCGCGCGCGGATGCCCTCGCGCTCCAACACGCGGCCCACCTCGCGCTGGGCAATCTTGCGGATGTCCACCTTGGACAGCGGCTGGAAGTGACAGATGGCGTCGAAGCGGTTGAGGAACTCCGGACGGAAGGACTCGCCGATGCGCCGGTCCACCTCCGTCACCATCTCCTCCGCGCGCCGCGTGCCCGCGAAGCCCATGGCGGGCTCGCGGTACACCTCCGCGCCCACGTTGGACGTGGCGACGATGAGCGTGTTGTTGCACGACACCACCTCGCCCGCGCCGTTGACGAACGTGCCCTCGTCGAAGAGCTGGAGGTAGCGGTCGTGCACGCTGCGCGCGGCCTTCTCGAACTCGTCCAGCAGCAGCACGGAGAACACCTTGCCGTCGAGCAGCGCCGTCAGCTCGCCGCGCCGGGTCTCCAGCGCCGGCGCCCAGGACGCGCCGAAGGGCACGCTCTCGTCGCCGTCGTTCGGGTAGTCCGCCATGTTCAGGCGCACCAGTCTGTCCGCCGAGCCGAAGAGGTACTCGGCCAGCAGCTTCGCCAGCTGCGTCTTGCCCACGCCCGTGGGGCCCGCGAACAGGAACACGCCCAGCGGCCGGCGCGGGTCGTTCAGCCCCGCCTTGAGCAGCGCCACCGAGCGCAGCACCGCCGCCACCGCGTCCGTCTGGCCCAGCAGCCGCTCGCCGAAGAAGCGCTCGGTCTCCTCCAGGTCCAGCGGCATCGCGTCGTCCACCACGAAGCGCGGCAGGCGCGTGGCGGCGCAGAAGCGGGTGAGCACGTCCTCGGGACCCACGTGGTCCTTGGCCGCGCCCGCCGCTTCCGCCGCCGTCTCCTTGAGCAGCTCGATGGCCTTGCGCGGCATGCGCTGCGCGAGCAGGAACTTGGACGACAGCCGCAGCGCCAAATCACACGCCGCCGGGTCGATGGGCAGCCGCAGCTCGCGCTCGAGCTCCTCCGCCACCCGTCCCAGCACCCAGCGCGCCTTCTCCAGCGGAGGCTCGTGCAGGGGCAGCAGGTGGAGCCGCTCGGCGAGCGCCTCGTCGGAGCGCAGCAGCTCCTGGACGCGCTTGGGCTCGGTCTCGAAGATGAACCGCATGCCGCTGGTGCGCAGCGCGCGCACGGCGACGGGGGCCAGGGGGCCGCCCAGCGCCACGGGCAAATCACGGATGTAGACGATGGGGCAGGCCTGCCGGGCGAGCCGGGCCAGCAGCTCCTCGAAGCTCTCCGCCGCCTGCCGTTGGGTGGAGCGCGCGAGGATGTTGGCGATGGACACCTCCACCAGCCGGGCCTGCGCCAGCTCCGCGTCCACGCGGCCCTCGGCGATGCGCCGGGCCACCTCCTGCACGAGCGCGCTCTTGCCCACGCCGGGGTCGCCGGCCAGCAGGGGGTGCTTGCCACCGCGCGTCAGCAACCCGAGGACCTCCGTCACCGCGGCGTCCACGCCATGGGCGGCCGGCAGCCGGCCCTCGCGAGCCAACGCGGTCAGGTCCCGGTCGATGAGTCGCTCCTGGTCCTCGCTCTTCCTCGTCGCCATGTCTCGTCAACCGCCCCCTCGCCGGAGCACGCACTCTAACCGCTGAACCGTCGAGGTGAGCGCGCAATCCCGGCCCGGGTCGGCAACAGGCCCGCCTGTGCGAGTCGGGCCCGGACCCAGGGTGGGCGGGTGTGGCAGCGGAAGTCGGAGGACTCGAACCCCAAGCCGGAAGGCCGGCTCGCACCCGGTAGCAGCGGGGCCTGGCGCCATCGCCAGTCCAACTTCCAAAGAGACAGACCGGAGCAGGGTGGAGTCGAACCACGGGCCCCGAAGGGCCCTCCCGATTTCCAGCCGGGCGGCCGGCCACCCGGCCTGCATGCTCCAAGACACAGCGGAAGACAGGGGACTCGAACCCCGAGCGCGTCATGCACCCGCACCGTTTTCGAAACGGGCCGCCAGCCTCTGGCGTCGGTCTTCCAGGAAATGTGCCGGCAGCGGCGCTCCCGCCTGCCGGCGCGCGGGGAGCTTCCTCCGGGCGGGAGGTCCACCTCTGGCGGACCTCCTCATCCCCCGTCACCCGTGTGGGCGGGGACGAAGGGGACGGAGGCCCGCCTCTGGCGGACCTCCTTCACTCGGGGGAGCTCAGGACTCCAGCTCGCCATGCCAGTACGCCACGTCCCTGAGGAACTTGGCCCACGACATGGGCATGCCCTTGTCGAAGACGAACGACAGGTGCAGGGTGTCCGGCAGCTTCTTGGGCTTCACCGGGGCGCAGCGCAGCGCCATCTTCGCGTGCTCCGGCGTCCGGTTGCCCTTCTTCTGGTTGCAGGGCACGCAGGCGATGACGACGTTGTCCCAGGTGGTGCGGCCACCCTGGGCGCGAGGCACCACGTGGTCATACGTGGCCTCCGCGCGCGACACCTTCAGGCCGCAGTACTGGCAGCGGCAGTGGTCTCGCACGTACACGTTCTCCCGGCTGAACTTCACGCCCTTGGGCCCCTTGCGCAGGCCGCGGAAGAACCGGATGACGGACGGCATGCGAATCTCCACCGTCACCGAGCGCACGAAGCGGTCCTCGTACTCCTCGACCACCTCGACCTTGCCCTGGAAGATGAGCATGACGGCGCGCTGCCAGGGAATCCGCGCGACGGGCTCGAAGGACTGACTGAGAACCAGCGTCTCCATGACGCAACGCCTTTCGTTTGTATCCGCGGCGAGACTCGAACTCGCACTGGGCCGGGTTTGAGCCGGCGGCCTCTCCCGTTTGGGCTACGCGGACGGACTTCGGGAGCTCCTGCTGACCTGCGACGACACGACGACGACGAACAGTGCCGGTGGCGGGAGTCGAACCCGCAACCTCCAGGTTCTCGACCTGGCACCTCTACCTGTTGGGCTACACCGGCAAGACTTCGAGGACACAGTGCACGCCCCGGGAATCGAACCCGGCGGGAACGGTGTGTGGGACCGTCGCCGTCTCCAGCTGGCTCGGCGTGCGTAGGACGAGTTGCGGAGCAGGGAGTCGAACCCTGGAGTCCAGGCTTATGAGGCCCAGTGGGGCACCGACCCCACACCGCAGAAAGAGGTGAAAGCTTGTGAAGCCCCCGGCAGGATTCGAACCTGCGACCTTGCGCTTAGGACGCGCGTGCTCTGGTTCCGCTGAGCTACGGGAGCGTGAAGAGAAACAGTGTGCCCCTGGCAGGGATTGAACCTGCGACCTCACGGTTCGGAACCGTGCGCTCTCATCCACTGAGCTACAGGGGCGAGAAGTGGAACCGCCGGGACTCGAACCCGGACCGCTCGGGTGCAAACCGAGTGCTCTCCCATTGAGCTACGGACCCATGATGACTCGCGTGAAACAGTGCCCCCGGTCGGGTTCGAACCGACGACCCCCGGTTTACGAAACCGGTGCTGCTACCAGCTGAGCTACAGGGGCGAGACGAAACAGGCCGCCGAGGAGTTGAACCCCGCCCGCTCGGATTTGGAGTCCAAGCTGCTCCCGGAGCGCGGCCTATGAAGGCGAAAAGTGCTGCGAGTGCCGACCCTCGGAATCGAACCGAGTCCTCCCGCTCTTCAGACGGGCGCGCGGACCACCTACGCCAGGTCGGCAAGTGTGAAGCTCCCCAGGAGGGACTCGAACCCTCAGCCTTGCGGTTAACAGCCGCCTGCTCCGCCATTGAGCTACCGGGGAATGTGCTGCGTTGAAGCGACTGCGTGAGAAGCACCGGGGGCAGGCTTTGCACCTGCACCTGCGGAGTCAGAGTCCGCCATCCTCGCTGGTTAGACGACCCCGGTATGAGTACCTCCGGAGGGATTCGAACCCTCGCCGTCCGCTTAAGAGGCGGATGCTCTTCCAATGAGCTACGGAGGCAGATTGCTCGCCGCCCCGATGCGCGCGGGCGGCATACATTCACCACGACGATTCAGTTGTCAGAGACCTTGAGGCTGCCGGGAACCCGAGCCGGGGTGACTGGCGCACGAACGCGTGTCCGGTCCTCGGGTGATGCCCCGCGATGCGGTGAGGCTGTGCGTGGCGGGCCACACGGGTGCGGCATGGGGATGCTGGAGCCCGGAAAGTCCAGAGGCCGGGTCCCCTGGATGGGAGCCCGGCCTCTGCGTGGCTTGGCGCGCCGATGACGGAGCGCGAGCTTCAGCAGGGTACGGGCGGCTGGCCGTGGAGACGGTCAAATCCCACGTGAAAGGTCGAGCTGGCGCTCGCGAGGGAGCCGGAGGCGACGTTGAACTGGGACCAGAGGTTGTCGAGATTGCTGCGCTTCATCGGGTTCGTCCGCATCGTCAACGTCGTCATGGTCGCCGCTCCTTTCTGGGAGACTCTACGGCGAATGATTTTCGTTCCTGACAAGGCCCGATGAAACCGTTCACCGGCTCAGGTGACGAGCGCGAGCTGAGGCGCGTCGGCGTGGGGTAGGAGCGACGGCCCTTGGTGTCCGCGCCGGTGCCCTACGAGGGTGTCGGTGAGGGTGTCGGTGAGGAAGCCGAGCACGTCGGAGAGCGCGTCCTGCACCAGTCGCCTGGAGAGGCGGTACTTGCCCACCATCCACCACTCAGCAGGCCCACCAACCAAGCCCAGTACGGTGAGAACGGTTACCTCGATACGTGTGACGGCGAGCGAGTCCCCCTCTCCCCCTGACCGCGACGCGCATCCACGGGTGAACGTGTCGAGAGCCTCGGGTTGCCCTGTGTGGAAGTCCTCTGCTATCGCGCGCCTCGCGCCGCAAGCGGCGAACTGCCCCGGGGGCTGTCCATGGCGAAGGGTTCCGAGACGATGCGAGGATTTGCCGCGCTGCTGGTGCTGTTGACGACGTCCGCGTTCGCGGCCGAGCCCTTCGCGCAGGGCATGGTCACCATCACCCTGGATGACGGCTGGGCCACCCAGTACACCAAGGCGCGGCCCGCGCTGAATGCGCGAGGGATTCCCGCGACGTATGGAATCATCACCCAGGCGCTCGCCCAGGGCTGGGGTGGCTACATGAGCACCTCCCAAGTCCAGACGCTCATCGCCGAGGGCAATGGCATCGCCAGCCATACCCTCACGCACCCGGACCTCACCACGCTGTCGCCCACCGAGCTCGTCGCCGAGCTGCGGGACTCGCGCGACTGGCTGGTGGGGTCGCTGGGCCTGAGCGCGGTGCCGGACTTCATCATCCCGTATGGGGCCTACGACGCCACCGTGCTCGCCTCCATCCGGCAGCACTACGCCAGCAGCCGCACGGTGAACGCGGGCCGGAACTTCCGCGACACCATCGTGTACGAGCTGCGTGGCAATGACGTGGCGCGTGGCGTCTCCGTCGCCACGGTGCGCGGCTGGATTGACCAGGCCCTCGCGGAGAAGAGCTGGCTCATCCTCGTCTTCCACGAGTTCGTGGATGGAACGCCGACCCGCGACACGCAATACAAGACGTCCAACTTCGCCAGCATCCTGGACCACCTCCGCACCCGGGGCGCGCTCACGGTGACGCTGTCGCAGGGACTCGCGCTGATGGACGGCCGCACGGAGCCGGAGCCGACCGCGGGGATGCGCATCTATTCCGATGCCCTGGAGGGCGGCTTCGCGGATTGGAGCTGGGCGGAGCATTCACTGGACGAGACGACCACGGTCCACTCGGGCTCGGCGTCCATCCGCTTCGAGCCCGACGCGTGGGCGGGACTGATGCTCCACCACTCGGGCGTGGACCTGTCGGGGTACCAGTCCCTGGAGTTGTGGGTGCATGGTGGCACCACGGGCGGTCAGGGGGTGCGCGTCGTGCTGCATGACGGCACCAACGTGCTCGGGAGTCAGCGGCTGGACGAGGCGCTGGGTGGGCCGCTGGTCGCGGGCGAGTGGCGCAAGGTCACGCTCTCGCTCGATGCGCTGGGGGCCTCGTCGGGCGTGATGCAGGACCTCTACATCCAGGATGACTCGGGAGCAGACCAGGCGGCGGTGTACCTGGACTCAATCGCTCTCATCCCCCGGTGAGGCTCCCGGGCGGCGCGGGGTCGGCTCGCCGCGCCGCGCCATCCGGGGGGTGGGGCCGAAAGGACAGACAGGGCTCCCATCGGCTGAGAATGGACTGTGTGCGGCCCTTGTGTGGCCCATGGGGAGTCGCGAATCCGGGCCCCCTTCTCATGTACCCGCCGTGTGGGGTTACATCCAAGGGGTGTCCTGCTTCGACGAGAAGACCGCGCAAGGGCTGGTCAGCGGTGTGCTCTCCGTCGTGGAGGCCCAGCGCCTGCGGCGTCATGCGGAGGGATGCCGTGCGTGCGCGGCGCTCCTGGCGAGGCTGACACCGCCCGGCAGCGCGGCACATCGCGTCACGCCGCAGCAGGAGGACGCCACGGAGCTGGCCCTACCGCGCGCCGCGTTGATGGCGATGGTGGGGGATTTCGACCCGCCCACGGAGCCACTGCGTGCCGCGCGGAAGAGGGGCATGGACCCGGAGGTGGACGGTTCGAGCGCTCATCCCGAGGAGGCCGCGCCGGACGCGGGGACACTGATTGCGCCAGTGCCCCGGCGCCTGGAGGGGCCGAAGACGTTGCTGGAGCTCCCAGCGGTCGCGGAGGCGGGCACCCAGGTTGCGCCGGCGCCGAAGGTTCCCGTGAGTTCGGGGCAACCGTCGCGGCCTCCCGTCGGCGCGAGCAGTCCCGTCACCTCGCATCCAGCGTCATCCGCGAATGAGGGACGTTCGGCCGCGGCTCCACCGGCTCCGCTCGGGACGAGCGTGGCGGCCACATCGGCTCCAGCGTCATCCGTGGCTGCTGGACGCTCGCCTACGCCACCAACGGGGCCTCTCAGGACGAACGCGGCGGCGACATCGGCTCCAGCGTCTTCCGAGAATGAGGGACGTGCACTTGCGCCACCAGCGGGGCCTCTCAGGACGAACGCGGCGGCGACATCGGACCCAGCATCATCCGCGAATGCTGGACGTGCACTTGCGCCACCAGCGGGGCCTCTCAGGACGAACGCGGCGGCGACATCGGACCCAGCATCATCCGCGAATGCTGGACGTGCACCTACGCCACCAGCGAGTCCCCTCGGGACGAACGCGGCGACCACTTCTTCCCCGGCCTCGTCCGCGAGCACGGGGCAGTCACCCGTGAATCCATCGCGCCCCCTGGTCGGTGAAGACGCTTCCGCGTCTCCTCCGCCGTCGCGCCCCCTGTTCGGCGCGAGCAACTCCGTGCCGCCACCGTCATCGCGGGCACCGGTGGGCACGAGCACCTCCAGTCCGCCGCCTCCCTCTCGGCCACTGGCCGGAGCGAGCACTTCCGTCCCATCGCCTCCTTCTCGGCCGATGGCCAGTTCAAGCACATCCGGTCCTCCACCACCCTCGCGGCCGATGGCCGGCGCGAGCGCCTCCGGTCCTCCACTTCATTCCGCCTCGGAAGCAGTCGCGGCATCCCAAGTCCCATCCAGCGAGGGTGGCCCACTACCGCCCTACGGCGAAGGCACGCAGGTCGCGCCTCCACCACGCCCGCCCCTCGTCGAGGGAACACAGGTCGCTCCTCCCCCC
>NZ_SRLW01000355.1:0-9537 GCF_006518215.1 Myxococcus sp. AB025B | reverse complement strand
GGCCTGCTGAGCGCCTTCACGGCGCTGGGGCAGGAAGGGGGCGAGCGTCCACGCACGGTGGCGGGCGTCTGCGGCAGCGCCAACTGGGTGTGTGTGGCCGAGTGCATCGAGCCCGAGTGCGTGGACCGCTGTCTGCGCGAGGGCTGCGAGCAGTCGCTGGACCGGCTCAAGGCCTGCACCCTGAAGGCGGGCTGCGCGGAGGACGACACGCAGTGCTCGGCGAAGGCGTGCGGCAACACGTGTCAGAAGGCCTTCGAGCCCGCGCCGCCCAGTCCGGAGAAGGAGCAGAAGTCTCCGTGTGACGGGCAGGCGGCCTCGTCCAAGCCCGTGCCCCAGAAGCTGGTGGGCGTCTGGCGGCTGGCGGCCGCGAGCCTGCCGTTGCAGCAGGACGGAGGCTTCACGCGAATCGAACCCCAGCCGCGCGCGGACTATGCGCGCACGCTGCAAATCACGCCCGAGGGGTGCTTCGTGCTGCGCACCGCGTTGAAGGACGCGACGCTGGGGCAGGGCAACCAGCTCGTCGTGCGCGCCTGGGGGACGATGGAGGTGCTGGATGACCACCACGTGAAGCTGCTCGCGAAGGATGGCCAGGCGGTGGGCCCGGTGTGCGGGGACAAGCGCGTCATCCCCCTGGCCCGCTCCAAGGTGAAGTTCAAGGGCGGCTCGTTCCGCTGGGACTTCGAGGAGGAGACGCTCACGTTGACGGTCGACGACGCGACCAAGCAGACCTTCCAGTTCGAGCGCGAGGAGCAGTAGCGGCCCCTCGTGAAGACAGCGCGCCACGGGAGGCCGTCCTGCGCCATCATGGTGTGTCCCGTCGGGTGGGACACACGGAGGCACGCGTGGCCGGGATGAACCAGGAGCGGATGGCGAGTGTGGACGCGCTGTGGTTCCACATGGAGGAGCCCGCCAACCTGATGATGATCACAGCCGTGCTCGGCTTCGAGGGCCGGCTGGACTTCGCGCGGCTGCGCGAGCTGGTGCAAACGCGCCTGGTGGAGTGCTACCCGCGCTTCCGCCAGAAGGTGGTGATGGGGCGGCTGGGGCAGCCGCAGTGGGAGGAGGCCCAGGACTTCTCGCTGGACGCGCACCTGCGGCGACTCCAGGTGCCGGCCCCCGGAGACCGCGCCGCGCTGGAGTCCCTGGTGAGCGAGTGGATGAGCACGCCGCTGGAGCGCTCGCGTCCGCTGTGGCAGTTCCACGTGCTGGAGGGTGGAGACGGGGGCGATGTGCTGCTCGCACGGCTGCATCACTGCCTGTCGGATGGCATCGCGCTGGCGCGGGTGCTGCTGACGCTCACGGATGGGGACGGTGCGCGGGAGGAGGCGCCGGAGTCCTCGCGGACAGCGCCTCGTGAGGGAGGGCTCGCGAAGTGGATGCGCGGGGCGCGGGCGGTGGCGGGCACGGCTCGGACGGTGCTGCGCAAGGGCGCGGAGATTGCCGCGGAGCCCATCCTCGCCGGAGACCTGGTGCGGCAGGGGGCGCTGGGGGCCGCGGCGCTCGGCAAGCTGATGGTGGTGACGCCGGACCCGCGCACGCCGCTCAGGGGGCCCCTGGGGACTCGCAAGCGCGCGGCGTGGTCCTCGCCCATCCCCCTGGAGCGGGTGAAGGCCGTGGGCAAGGCCCTGGGCGGCACGGTGAACGACGTGCTGCTCGCGGCGCTGACGGGCGCGCTGCGGCGCTACCTGGAGGCCCGCAACGTCCCTCCCGAGGACCTGCACGCCGTGGTGCCGGTGAACCTGCGGCCGCTGGATGAGCCGGTGCCTCGGGCGTTGGGCAACCGGTTCGGCGTGGTGCTGCTGCGGCTGCCGGTGCACCTGGCCGAGCCTCGACGACGGCTCCACGAGCTGTCGCGGCGGATGGACCTGGTGAAGAAGTCCCCCGAGGCGGTGGTGACCTTCGGCGCGCTGGAGCTGCTGGGCTACACGCCCGCGCCGCTGGAGCGGGTGGTGGTGGATGTCTTCGCCACGAAGGCCTCGCTGGTGGCCACCAACGTGCCGGGGCCCCGGCAGCCGGTGTCGCTCGCGGGCGTGAAGCTGCGCGCGCTCACGTTCTGGGTGCCCCAGGCGGGACACCTGGGGCTGGGGGTGAGCCTGTTCAGCTACGCGGGGCAGGTGACGGTGGGCGTGGCCGCGGATGAGCTGCGCGTGCCGGACCCGCACGCGCTCATCGACCACTTCCACGCGGAGCTGGAGGCGCTGAGTGACGGGGTGACGCAGGTCGCATAGCTACAGCAGGGCGTGCTCCTCCAGCTTGTTGTAGAGCGTCCGGCGGCTGATGCCGAGCAGCCGGGCCGCCAGCGTGCGGTTGTCGCCCGCGCGCGCGAGCGCGTCCACCAGGGCCTGCTTCTCGGTGCCCTTGCGTTGGGACTCGAGCGTGCGGCCGCTGTCGGCGGCGGGGCTCGCGAGCGCGGTGACACCCTGGGGCGGCGTGAGCACGGGCGTGGTCAGCCCCGGCTGGCGGGCCAGCTCGCGCGAGACGTCCTCGCCCGTGAGCGTCTGTCCGTCCGAGAGGACCACCAGGCGCTCCAGGAAGTTCTGGAGCTGGCGCACGTTGCCCGGCCACGGCTGGGCGCGCAGCACCGCGAGCCCGTCCGGGGTGAGCGTGAAGGGCGGCTTGCCATTGGTGCGCGCGTGGATGTCCAGGAAGTGGCGCGCGAGCGGCTCGATGTCCTCGGGGCGCTCGCGCAGTGACGGCAGCCACAGGGGCACCACGTTGAGGCGGTAGAAGAGGTCCTCGCGGAATCTCCCCGCCTTCACCAGCTCCTCGAGCGGCTGGTGCGTGGCGGCGACGAAGCGGACGTCCACCTTCACCGTCTGCGTTCCGCCCAGCCGCTCCAGCTCCCGCTCCTGAATCACCCGCAGGAGCTTCACCTGCACGGCGAGGGAGATGTCGCCAATCTCGTCCAGGAACAGCGTGCCGCCGTGCGCCAGCTCCACGCGGCCGGGCTTGCGCGTGGCGGCGCCCGTGAAGGCGCCCTTCTCGTAGCCGAACAGCTCGCTCTCCAGCAGCGTGTCCGGCAGCGCGGCGCAGTGCAGCTTCACGAAGGGGCCCGCGTGGCGGGGGCTGCCGTCGTGCACGGCCTTGGCGGCCAGCTCCTTGCCCGTGCCGGACTCGCCGCGCAGTAGCACCGTGGCCATGCCCGTGGCCGCCTTCGCGAGCAGGGCCTGGGCCTCCAGCATCCGCTGGCTGCCGCCGACGAAGGCGCTCGGGGTGCGGAGCGGCTCGTTCGTCGCTTCACCTTGCGCGCGCAGGAGCGCCTTGCGGATGGTGAAGAGGATCTCCTCGCGGTCGAAGGGCTTGAGCACGAAGTCCGCGGCGCCCGCCTTCATCGCCTCCACCGCCAGCGGCACGGTGCCGTGCGCGGTGATGAGGATGACGGGGACGTCCGGCCAGAGCCGGCCCATCTCGGCCAACAGCTGCATGCCGTCCATGCCGGGCATGCGCACGTCGCTCACCACCACGTCCACCGGCCAGCGCTCCAGCAGCGAGAGCGCCTCCGTCCCGTTGCGCGCCGTGTGCGTGGCCAGGCCCGCCTGACCCAGGAGCGCACCCAGCACCTTCGCCACCGCCGGGTCGTCATCGACCAGCAGCACGGTTCCCTTCAACGACTCACTCACGCGGCTTCTCCTTCGGCCCCACCGTCCCCGCGCCGGGCTTCCACCGGCAGGCGCAGACGCACCACCGTACCGCGCCCCTCCCGGCTTGTCAGACCCACCGTGCCCCCGTGCGCCTCCACCACGCGTCGGACGAAGGCCAGCCCCATGCCGCTGCCCGAGGCCTTGGTGGTGAAGAAGTCGTCGAAGGCGCGCTCGCGGGTGCGCACGTCCATGCCTTCACCCGTGTCCTCCACCTCCACCGCGACGGCCGCGCCGTCCCTCAACGTGCGCACGGTGAGTGTGCCGCCCTTGGGCATGGCCTCCGCGGCGTTGCGCACCAGGTTCTCCACGGCGTTGGTGAGCAGGTCCTCGTCCGCGGCGCAGGCGGGCAGGTCCGGGGCGAGCTCGCGGACGATGGTGATGGGGTTGGTGCTCGCGAAGGACTGGAGCGAGAGGACGCCCTCCACGAGCCGGCCCAGGTCCACGGGGCGGGGGAGGGGCTCCACGCGCGCGAGGCGCTGGTAGGTGTCCACGACGCGTCCCAGGCGCTCCACCTGTTCGAGCATCAGGTCGAGGAACTCGCCGTGCGTGTCCCACGACTGGCCTCGGGCGTGCTCTTCCTTGAGGTACTGGGCGGTGCCCTTGAGCGCGGCGATGGGGTTCTTCAGGTCGTGCGCCATCTGCGCGGAGAAGCGGCCCAGGGTGGCCAGGCGCTCCAGGCGCTCGCCCCGGGTGACGAAGGCGGTGACGCCCCGGCGCGTGGCGGCGACGAGCGAGAAGGTGATGGCGGTGGTGCACAGGACGAGCGCGCCCACCTGCGCGGCGAAGAGGCGGAAGACGGTGAGGTAGGCGAGGACGCCCACGCCCGCGAGCACCACCGCGTGCAGCGCCATGCGCGGGGCGCCCTCGCTCTCGTCGCGTCCGAAGAGCCCGAAGCGCAGCGAGGCGGTGGCCATCAAGGGCATGCACAGGAGCGTGCCCAGGTTGCCCAGGCGTGGCACCTGTCTGAGGCCGAGCTCCACCGCGAGCTCGGTGAGGAGCAGGGCGACGAGGAAGGTGAGGCCCAGGGCCATCAAGCTCGCGCGGGCGCGCTCGTCCGGGCGACGTGCGTCGCGCAGGTGCAGCGCCAGCAGCGTGAAGGTCCCGATGACCGGTGGGACCACGAGGACGGTGACGAAGAGGCCGAAGCGCAGGGTGAGGATTGTCGCGGCGAGCGAGGGCACGCCCAGCGCCACGTGCATCAGCAGGGCGAGGGCTCCGAAGACGGCATAGGTGCCGTACATGGCCCAGGCCGAGCGGCGGCGGCGGCCCACGAACGCGAGGGTGAAGTGCAGGGTGCACGGCACCGTCATCAGCGCGGCGGCGAAGCCCACCAGTCGCCAACCCGGTTCGCTCGCGCGGGCGAACGCGTAGCCGGTGAAGTTCCACGCGGACAGCGCGATGGAGAGCAGGGAGAGCGGCAGCGCGAGCGGGCTGCGTCCCACCCGGGCCAATGCCAGCCCCGCGAGCGCGAGCTGCCCGGCGCACGCGATGAGGCTGATCCACATCCCACCGGTCATGGGGTCCTGTCTCGTGCTGGCGTCACCGGCGCAGCATAGCGGGATGGGGCGGCGTCCGGAGTCGAGGCGGTGTTCGCCTCGACTCCGCGATGCTCAGAGCATGCCCAGCCGGCGGGCGTTGGCCGGGTCCACGGCGGCGCTCTCCCACCGACGCGCGGCCACTTCGCGCTCGTTCTCCGGCGCGTCCGCGTAGTAGCCGAGCGTGTCGTTGAGCGCGCGGCTCAGCTCCTCGATGGCGGCGAGCCGCACGTCGAGCTCGCGGTGTCGCAGCGCCGCGATGAGCCAGTCCGCGCGGCGACGGCTGCGGTTCTCCGCCCACCACGCCGCCCACTGCGTCGGACTGAGGCCCAGCGGCATGCGCGTCACCTCGCGCAGTGCCTCCGCCGCGGCCTGCGCGCACATCTCGTCCTCGCCGCGCGTGAGCTGGATGAGGCCCTCGACGGCCTCGCGGTCATGCAGCGTGCCCAGCGCCCGGGCCGCCAGCGCGCGACGCAGCGTGTCCCGGCTGTTGAGCTCCTGGCGCAGCTCACGCATCGCCGAGTCCAACCTCGGCAGCTGCTTCAGCGCGGCCGCCGCCACCCGCGCGGCGCTCGAGATGTCCGGCTCCAGGTCGAACAGGCCGCGCAGCACGCCATCCACCAGCTCCACGTAGGGCAGGTTTCCCGCCGTGAGCAGCGCGAAGTAGCGCGTGTCCGCGTCAGGCGAATCCAGGAGCGGCGCCAACGCCTGCGCGGCCGGGCGTCCCAGTCGCGACAGCGCCGCCGGAATCGGACCCAGCTCGTCCGCCTCGGGCAGCTCCACCACGGGCAGCCGGCTCCACGCGGTGGGACCGGGGAAGTGCTGGGCGAGCACCCGGGCACTCGCCTCGGGCGAGCGCGCCAGCTCCACCATCGCGTTCGAGCGCTGCGCGGCGTCCGGGCCCGTGAGCCGGCGTAGCAGCGGCGCGAAGTCCGGCGGCGGGCGCTCCTCCTGCGACTGCGCGCGAGGCGGCAGCGCGGCGGCGCGTCCCACCGTGCCCGCGGCGCCTCGACCGAAGAACGGGCTCCACCCCAACCCCGCCACCACCGCGGGCGCGGGAGCGGGCGTGGCGGCCACCGGCACGTCCACGTCGATGGTGATGTCCTCCTCGACGGAGCGAGGCTCGGACACGCGCTGCTTGCGGAAGAGGATGAGCTCCTGGAAGGCCGAGGCCAGGTCCTGGCAGAACAGGATGTAGTCCGACAGCCGGCGCTGGCTCATCGGCTTCTGGCCGCAGTCTCCGTAGAGGATGGCCACCAGCCGGCCCTTCACCTCCACCGGGTACAGGAACACCGTGCGCGGCGTCTGCCGACCGAACAGCTCCAGGTAGTGCCGGGTGAGCGCGTCCGGAGGCAGCGGCCCCGCGTAGCTTCCCCGCGTCACCGCCACCGTGCGGAAGACGCTGCTCGCGTCGAGCGGCACGGACACCTGGGTGAGCCCTTCGCTCGCCATGCCCTCGCCGCGCGCTTCCCATCCAATCGCCGCGCCTCGCAACACCGCGAAGGCGGCCACATAGTCGAACGTCCGCCGGCCGAAGCGCAGCGCCACGTCCATCAACTTGTCGCGGTCCTTGGTGGACTCGCGCAGCGCGGCGCGCGCCGCCGCCAGCGTCCAGTCAGGGACCTCCTGATTGGCGGAGGCAGTGGGCGGCGGCCGGACCTCGGGCTCGGGCGGCCTGGCCTTGGGCTGCGCGGCCGGCTTGTTCGGATTGGGGAAGACGATGAACGCGGGCTCGCTCGAGCGCGGAGGCTGCGCGGGCGGCACCTCGGGCCGAGGACCTCCGGCCAACAGCGGCGAGCCGAAGCGCATCGTGGAGAGCGGCACGGAGTCCGCCCCCGACGTGGGCGCGGCGGGACCCGGTGGCCACAGCTGCGGCGCGCCACCGGACTGCGCGGGCGGCCACAACGGAGGCGCGGCGGGCGTCGTCGCGGAAGAAGGCGCTCCGCTGGCCGGAGCCGTGGAGGGACTCGCGCCCGTCACGGGCTGGGAGGAAGGCTGCGCGCCAGGCGCCGTGGAGGGACGTGCGCCAGAAGAAGCACCACCCTGCGTCGTCGCCGGAGGCTGCGCAGCGGGGCCTGTCACGAGTCGGCCCGTGGACGTGGCCGACGGAACGCCGCTCACCGTCGTCACCGGAGGCTGCGCGCCGGGACCTGTCGCGGGGCGGCCTGCTGAAGCCGTCGAGGAGGCGCCGCTCGCCGCGAGATGCGCCGGTGGCTGTCCCGCGAACCCTGTCGTTGAGCCGCCGCCCGCCGCGGGCTGCGCGCCGGGCGAAGCGCCGCTCGCCGCGGGAGGCTGTCCCGCGAAGCCTGTCGGTGAAGCGCCGCTCGCGGAGGACTGCGACCCGGACGCGCCGGGCGAAGCACCACTCGCCGCGGGAGGCTGTCCCGCGAAGCCTGCCGGTGAAGCGCCGCTCGCGGAGGACTGCGTTCCGGGCACTCCGGCCGAGGCCCCGCTCGTCGGGGAAAACGGCGGAGGCTGTCCCCCGGAGGTCCCCGTCGTGGACCGGGCAGGAGACTGCGCGCCCGTCGGCGAAGTCCCTCCGGCGCGCGCCCCGGTCGGAGCACCGCTCGCGGACGGCACACCGCCCCGTTGAACCGTCGTGGGCGTCGCTTCCACGGGAGACCGAGGGGGCGTCGCCGTGAGCACCGGCGGCTGGGCCGGGCGAGACGTATCGGGCCTGGACGGCGGCGTCGCGGGACGCTCGGCCGCGGGCATGTTCAGCCGCAGCGGGGCTCGCACGAAGGCGGGTGGCGGCACCGGGTCGGGAGGCGGCGGTGGAGGCGGACGCTGGGGCGCGGGCGCCTCACGGGGCGCGGCGCGAATCTCCGCGGCCACCGGCTCACCGGCGACGGAGCGGGCCAGCCGCTCCACCATGTCCACCGTGAGCGACTCGTCCGACGGCGGAGGAGGCGGCGGCGTGACGGGGAGCTGCTTGTCCGGGTCCAACGCGGACACCAGCTGCGTGAAGCGCGGCGCCAGCGGCTGGCGGTAGATGGTGGAGATCCACTCGCGGATCCGCACCTCGGTGGCCACCCACAGCTCGAGCGGCTTGCCGAGCAGGAACCCGACCTCGTCCAGCTCCTTCTTCGGCACCGGATACGCGCACGCGACGTGCAGCGTCTGCCCATCCAGCGACAGCGGCACCACGCACAGCCGCTCCGCGATCTTCGGCGGGATGAAGGACGCGACCTCGAGGTTCGGCTCGAAGTCGACCAGGTTCACGGGCCGGAAGCCCGCGACGTCACCGAGCAGCGAGAGGACCTCCGCCTCGTTCGCGAGCCCCTGCTCCAAGAGCAGCGTGTCCAGATGTCCGCCCTGGGCCTGCTGGAGTCGCAACAACTCTCCCGCCTTCTCCTGGGAAAGGAGCGTGCGGGAGACGAGGAGCTGGGCAAGGCGGGCGGGCATGTAGGCGCGGCATCTTACGGCCGCGGCCGCAAGGCACAATGAAGCGGTGGTTCAGCTCGGTTGAACGACGAAGGTGGACGTCAGCTTGTCATGGAGCGTCTGTCCACGGCGATCAAAGAGCGCCATCCAGAATCCGCCCAGGAACAGGACGAAGGAGAGGCTGGCGAGCATCGCGCGGACGATGGCCCTTCCCGGCGCCGGCGCCAGGCCGTGGGTGTCCACCAGCCTGAGGCCCAGCAGCAGTCGGCCCAACGTGCGTCCGTTCCAGAGGAAGGCCGCCACCGCGCAGTACACGAGCGCCAACACCAGCACCAGGAAAAACCCGGGCAGCAGCACCGTGTGCAGCGCCCGCAGCCACGCGACGAACCCGTCCAGGCCGGACAGGCCCGCCTCGGGCGCCTTCATCCCCGTCACCGACGAGGCCAGGGTGATGTACAGCGCCGCCACGCCACCGATGGCCGCCGCGTCGATGCTGAAGGACAGCAGCCGGCGCCACAGCGACGCGGGGCGCGCGTGGACCTCGGAGACCCCCGGCTGCACCGCGGCGGTGCGCACGGACTTCGGCTTCTCCGCCCGAGGCGCGGCGCTGGCCATCACGGGCAGACCCGAGGACACCGGGGCGGGCGCGGACTCCGGCGTCTCCAGGGCCGCCATCACGGGCAGGCCCGAGGACACCGGGGCCACGG
This sequence comes from Myxococcus sp. AB025B, assembly GCF_006518215.1. Lineage (NCBI taxonomy): Bacteria > Pseudomonadati > Myxococcota > Myxococcia > Myxococcales > Myxococcaceae > Myxococcus > Myxococcus sp. AB025B. Next base: position 270 of record NZ_SRLW01000355.1, on the reverse strand, counting down.
GCTCCTGAGCGGACCAGGGCAGGCCCGACGGCATGGGCGAGCCGGGCTCCGTGTCCGCCAGGCTCGCGGCGGGCGCCGGAGTCTCCGCGCGGGGCAGGCCAGGGGCGGGCGCCACCAGGGGCTGCACACGCGGCGGCACCGGCGGGGTGCCGTAGGCGGGCGTCATGGCGGACATGGGCGTCTGGGCCGTGGCGGGCACGGGCGGCACGTCCACGGGGAAGCCGCCCCCCTGGGCCCAGGACGGCTGGGCGACCGGCGGAGGCGTCGCGG
>NZ_SRLW01000354.1:0-9585 GCF_006518215.1 Myxococcus sp. AB025B | reverse complement strand
CGCCCCCACCGGTGCGGCGGACGAGCGCCCCTCCGGCACACCCAGCGACTCCCTGGCCTCCTCCGCCCGGGCGATGCGGTGCGCGGCGGCCGCCAGGCCGAAGAGCACGTAGCAGTGCGCGGAGAGGATGTAGCCGGAGAACAAGTCACACACGAGATAGCCGGCCACCGAGGCCGACAGCGCTCGCGCCATCCACCCCATCGTGCGGCTGGCCGACGCGGCGAACGCCCCGCCCGACGCGCCTCCCGCGAACACCAGGAAGAAGGCCAGGCCCACCCAGCCCAGCTCTCCGATGACGTCCAGGAAGATGTTGTGCGCCACGTACGCGCGCGTCGCCTCCGGAGGCGCGTACTCCGCCCACGCGTAGCGGAAGCTGCCCGCGCCCACGCCCAACAGCGGCTTGTCCAGGCTCATGCGGCTGGCCACCTGCCACGCGTAGACGCGACCCATGGCGGACGCGTCCTCGTGGAAGGCCGCCACCGTCTCGTTGCGCGCCCAGAAGCTCTCCGGCGCGAACACCACCAGGCCCACCACGAAGAGCGAGCCCACGACGATGGCCTGGATGCGGCGCTTCTCACGGAAGGCCCACAGGCCCATCGCCACGGTCAGGCCGATGAAGCCGCCGCGCGAGTGCGACAGGACGATGGCCACCACCGCCAGCACCGCCGCCACCAGACAGGCAATCCGCCACACCCAGGCGCTGCCCTTGCGGGCCACGAAGGCCACCGCCAGCGGCACCACCAGCACCAGGTTCATGGCCATGTGGTTCGGGTCCGCGTACACGCCCACCCAGCGCGCGCGGAAGCCCTCCACCAGGTCCTCGCCCACCGTGTACCAGTTGATGACACCGATGGACGTCACCACCGAGGCCAGCACCATGGCGCCGCACACGACGACCAGCCGCTTGCCGCTGGTGATGACGTTGACGAGCGTCAGGTAGATGGCCGTCAGCTTCAAGAGCTCGATACCCGTGTAGCGCGCCACCTCCGCGTTCACCGCCCACGACACGGACAGGACCGCCAGCGAGGAGAAGCCGATGAGCGCCCACCCTCGCGCTCCGTCCAGGTAGAGCGGCTCGCCGCGCCCCAACCTGCGAATCAACATCAAACCCGCCGCCACCACCGACGTCATCAGCGCCAGCCGCAGCGGCGCCAAGGCCGGAATCCATTCGCCCGGCACCGCGTACATCACCGCGGCGAAAGCGGTCAGCGAATAGAAGGCCCACACGTCACGGCGCTGCCCCTGCTCTCCCGGCACCATGTCCCTCCTCCTCTGGCAGTCACGCGCGTACACCTCCGCGTGGGGCTGCCTGAAAGCAGAGGGCGTGCCAGGAGTCGGGCTCGCAACCGCCTGGATCTCCACGGGCCCGGAGGGGTTCCGGAGCCCGGAGCCCCTCCCAGACTGAAAAAGCTACGGGACCGGGCCGCTCTCCATCGGGAGCACTTCGGAGGCCACGGGGCTCCACGTCGTGTCCTCGAGCCACGCCGCGCCCAGCTCCTCCAGCAGCTTCGCGAGCGTCACGCCCACCATGCGGCGCAGCTCCTCGCGGGCCGTCTGGGGCACCGCGCCCTCCAGGCCCGCCAGCGCGCGTTCAGTCGCGGACGCAAGCAGCCGGGGCGCCTGGGGAGTGCCCTCGAAGAGACGGGCGCCCAGCTCCGCCCCACGGCCCAGGGGCACGGGGCGCGCTTCCGCCCGGCCGTCCAGGATGGCCATGGCCACCACGGCGGCGAACAGGCGCGGGACGCCCAGTGACTCGAGCGGCGCGCCGAAGCGGGCCACGGCCTGGCGCGCGGCCTCGGGCGTCCCGCCGAGCACGCCGCGCAGCACGTCCACCTGCGCCTCCGCGCGCGTGAGCACCGCCTCGCTGGCGGAAATCTCCCGCAGGGAGCGGAAGGGCACGGGCTCCGCGCCCTCCACCTTCAGCGCGCGACGGGGGCGCTTGCGGCGCAGGGCCTCCAGCGCGGCGGCCTCCTCCGGCAGCACCAGCAGCACGCCGTCCACCATGGCGCCGGGAGACTTCGCCAGCCGGTCGGCGCGGTACTTGAGCTGGAGCGTCAGCGTGAAGCCCGTCTGGAAGACGCGCCGGAGGGGCACGTCGCGCAGCACCTCCGTCGCCTGCGAGGGGTCCGCGCCCGTCAGGTACTCCAGGCCGAGCGACAGGGAGTCGCGCGTCATCTCCCCCACGCGGCGCACGGCGTCCAGGTCGCCCGGGTCCTCCAGCTCCGCGACCAGCGCCGCGTTGGCGACGCCCGCGAGCTCGTCCTCGGCGTTCTGCCGCTCCAGCGCCGTCAGGCCCCGGAAGGACGCATCGAGGTAGTCCACGTGGCCCTGCGACGCGGCCAGCGCGCTGGTGACCAGGGGCCTCTTCGGCGCGGCCAGGTCCACGCGGCTGAAGAGCGCCACCGCGTCCTCCAGCGACGGGAAGCCCATGTCCACCAGGCGCCCCCTGCGGAACTGGAAGGCCGTCTCCTCCAGCTCACCGGGAATCTCCCAGCGCACGGCCTCCAGCAGGCGCACCGCCTCGAAGGGGTTCTCCGCGATGAGGTCGTTGACGAGCGCGCGCACGGCGGACATCTCCACGCCCTCGGCGGTGATCTCCACCAGGTAGCGCCCCTCGGGCGTCTCCAGCGTCACGCCCTGCGGGTTGACGTCCGGGTTCTCCTCCCGGTCATGCAGCACGACGAACTCGCGCAGCACCAGCTCCAGCACCTCCAGGTCCAGCGCGTGCAGCTTGCGCAGGTACTCGGCGGTGTCGTCGAAGCCGCCGCGCGCGGCGCGCAGCCACGTGAGGGCGGCGTGCGGGTCCACCTTGTCGCGCTTCCACGCGCCCAGGTCCACGAAGGCGCGGAACTGCGCGGGGGACGCGAGCTGTACCAGCTCCGTCGCGTCCGCCAGGCCCACCTCCTGGATGGTGAGGTAGAGGCTCTCCGGAGGCAGCGCGCGCACCACCGCGCCCGCATCCGCGCCCTCCAGCAGCGCTTCCATCCGCCGCCGGGGCGACAGCCCCATCAACCGCTGCTGCAGCTCGCGCAAGGCGAGCTGCGAATCCCTGCCATTTCCCTTGCCGTTCTCGGACACGGCGGCGTGCCTACCACAGGGCCCCTCCCACCGGGAGGGGAACCCCGCCCGAGCGGCCACTACCCGATGGAATCAGTCCGGGTCCTGGGCGGCTTCCGCGCGCACCCTCGAGGCGCGGCCGAAGGTGTCCAGCAGCGCGCCCCAGACCTCGTCCACGCCCCGCCGCTCCGTCGAGGAGAACGGCAGCACCGCCTCCAGCGGCAGGTCCATCAGCTTCGCCAGCTCCTGGAGCCGGGGGCGCGTCTTCGCCTTGGTGAGGCGGTCGATCTTGGTGGCGACCACCATCACCTTGCGCTTGTGGGCCTGGAGGTAGTCGAGCGTGGCCAGGTCGTCCGGCGTGGGCCCCACCTCCGCGTCGATGATGCTCACCACGACCTCCAGGCGGTGCCGCTTCTCCAGGTAGGTGGTGATCATCTTCTCCCACTGGGCCTTGTCCGTCTTGCTGGCGCGGGCGAAGCCGTAGCCGGGCAAGTCGCACAGGCGCACCTGGTAGCGGGCGGTGCCGCGCTCCAGGTCCACGTCGAAGAAGTTGAGCGTGCGCGTGCGTCCGGGGGTGTTCGACACGCGCACCAGCTTCTTGCGGTGGGTGAGCGTGTTGATCATGGAGGACTTGCCCACGTTGGAGCGGCCCACGAAGGCCACCTCCGCGGTGTGCCCCTGCGGATAGCCCTTGGGCTCCACGGCGGTGATGACGAAGCGGGCGTCGAGAATCTTGATCACGTTGCGGCTATTTCTTCGCGGTGGCGGGAGGAGGCGTCGCCGGGGTCGCCTCGGTCCGGGCGGCCCTGCGGGCGCGCTCGGCGGACCAATGGTCGATGGCCTTCAGCGACTCCTTGAAATCGAACGGCCGCAGGGAGGGCGAGGAGGCGTCATGGCAGGAGCGGCACTGCTTCTCGGATGGGTCCACCAGCCCCACCAGCCGCGCCAGCTCCGGGTCCTTCATCACGTACTCCGGCGAGTAGTACTGCCCCCCACCGTGACATGTCTCACAGCTCACACTCGCCTGCGTCTGGGCCACCTGATCCGGCGAGTGGCACGACAGGCACCGGCCGTCCTTCTGCTGCTGCTCGGACAGGGAGCTCACGGCCCGGGCGTGCTTGGACTGCATCCACGCCTCGTAGGCTTCAGGGTGGCAGCCCTTGCAGCTGTCAGCGCCGACGAAATCAGCCGCCCCCGCCACGCCGCAGAGGGCCAGCAGGAGGACGGGCAGGAGCCGGATGCCAGGAGCGCGCATGACCTCGCGAAGTAACACTCCCCCCCGGACGGGGCAAGGCGTCTCGTGGTTGAATGCCAGCGGGAATCGTCCGTTGAAAAGAGAGGGCAGCGCTTGAGCCCCGCCCGCCCTTTCCATTAGGGAGGATGTCGTGATGAGGACCTTGATTGCGCTCGCCGTGGTGGCCGTCTCCCTTCCCGCTGTCGCCAAGCCCTGGCAGGGCGTGGAGCCCGGCGTCACGAAGAAGGACGAGGTGGTCAAGAAGTTCGGTGAGCCCTCGCGCACCGTGAGCCAGGATGGCAAGGAGACCATCGCCTACCTGGGCAAGGAGGCCATCAAGGGCACCAGCCAGGCACAGTTCAAGGTGGACGCCGGCGGGGTCGTCGAGCGCATCGACGTGTTCCCCGGGCCCATCATCGACAAGGAGACCATCGAGACGAGCTACGGCCCCGCGTGCCCCTCGGGGCCGGTGCCCTCGGCGCCCTGCTACCAGCGCAAGCTGACGGACGACTTCCGCACCTACTTCCTGTACCCGAAGCTGGGGCTGGCCATCTTCTTCAACGAGGACGGCAAGACGGTGCAGTCGCTCACGTTCACCACACAGAAGGCCGCGAAGTAGGTCCGCGCCCGTGCACGTCTTCGGGCTGACGGGCGGCATCTCCTCCGGCAAGAGCACCGTCACCCGGATGCTGCGGGAGCTGGGCGCGGAGGTGCTCGACGCGGACGTGCTCGCCCGCGAGGTGGTGGAGCCGGGCACCCCGGGGCTGGCCGCCATCGCCGAGCGCTTCCCCGGCGTGGTGGGCCCGGACGGACGCCTGGACCGGGCGAAGCTGGGCGCGCGTGTCTTCGGCAACGACGAGGAGCGCGCCGCCCTCAACGCCATCACCCACCCCCTGGTGCGGGAGGCCTTCATCGAGAAGGTCCAGGCCCTGGAAGCCCGGGGCGTCACCCGGGTGGTCTACGACGTCCCGCTGCTCGTGGAGTCCGGGATGCACGCGTGGATGGAGGGCACGGCGGTGGTGTGGGTGCCCCGGGACGTGCAGAAGGCGCGGCTGATGGCCCGCGACGGGCTGGACGCGGCGGCGGCCGAGGCGCGGCTGGCCTCCCAGCTCCCCCTGGACGACAAGCGGGCGGTGGCCACGTGGGTCATCGACAACAGCGGGGATTTGACGTCCACCCGGGAGCAGGTGGAGTCGGTCTGGCGCGCCATGCTCGCGCGCGGCTGACGGGCGAGTATGCTGCGCGCGCAATGAGCGAGACGCGCAAGAAGGCCGGCGGCGGGACGTACTTCATCACCGGCTACCCCGGGTTCATCGGCAAGCGGCTGGTGGAGCACATCGCCCGGGAGGACCCCAAGGGCCACGTGTACGCGCTGGTCCAGCCCAAGGCGCTGAAGGAGGCCCAGAAGCACGCCTCCAAGCTGAAGGGCGCCACCGTGGAGCTGCTCACCGGCGACGTGGTGGACATGCACCTGGGCCTGTCGGGCGAGGAGTACCAGCGCCTGTGCGAGCGGGTGACGGACATCTTCCACCTGGCCGCCGTCGCGCAGCTGGGCGTGCCCAAGGACACCGCGTGGCGCGTCAACGTGGACGGCACGCGCAACATGCTGGAGCTGGCGCGCGACTGCGAGCACCTGGCGCGCTTCAACCACTTCTCCACCTGCTACGTGTCCGGGGACCGGCTGGGCGTCATCGCCGAGGACGAGCTGGACCGGGGCCAGGGCTTCAGGAACCCGTACGAGGAGACCAAGTTCCAGGCCGAGCGGCTGGTGACGCGCGCGGGGGCGACGCTGCCCGTGACGGTGTACCGGCCCTCCAGCGTGGTGGGCGACTCGCGCACGGGGGAGATCGACAAGTTCGAGGGGCCCTACTACCTGGGCATCCTGCTGGTGACGTCGCCGCTCGTCGTGCCGCTGCCGCTGCCGGGCAACGGCGTGGCGCCGCTGAACGTGGTGCCGGTGGACTTCGTGGTGGAGGCGGTGTGGCGGCTGTCGAAGGACCCTCGCGCGGCGGGGCGCACCTTCCACCTGGTGGACCCCAACCCCATGAGCGCGCGGCGCGTGTACGAGCTCATCGCGGAGAAGGCGAACAAGAAGCTGCCGCGCTTCAACCTGTCCGCGCGCGCCGCCGACGTGATGCTGCGGCTGCCAGTACTGGAGAAGCTGGCGCGTCCGCAGCGCGCGGCCATCAGCTACGTGAACCACCTGGCCATCTACAACTGCCACAACACGCTGGAGCTGCTCGATGGCTCGGGGGTGCGCTGCCCTCCCCTGTCGTCGTATCTGGACCAGCTGGTGGCGTACGTGCGGGAGCAGTACCGCAAGCGCCGCGAGGGCTCCGAGGTGGAGGACCCGCTGGACCAGGGCACCGCGACGGGGTGAGTTCGTGGGCTGGGCGTGGGGCCGGCCGTGCTAGACAGGACGGCCTCATGGCACGCACGTTCCAGGTAGGCGACACCTTCACGCATGTCCGCGAGTGCGACCTGTACCGGCCGATCTACTACGCGGGCGCATCCGGGGACTTCAATCCCATCCACATCGACCCGGAGGTCGGCAAGGTGGCCGGCCTGGGGGGCGTCATCCTCCAGGGGTTGTGCACCCTGGGCTGGGCGGTGGAGGCCGTGGCGGTCTTCGTGGGAGACCCGGGCCGCATCCGCAGGGTGAAGGTGCGCTTCTCGCGCCCCGTGCGCCCCGAGGACACCGTGACGTTCGAGGGCAAGGTGACGTCCATCGAGGGCGACCGGATGGTCACCGAAGTCACCGCCACCAATCAGCGCGGCGAGGCCGTCCTCAAGGGCGCCGTCGTCGAAGCCTCCCTGGGATAGACCACCATGGCCATCGACAAGCGCTTCATCGGCCGGGAATACGGCCCGTACACGTACACGATTGGCGCGGAGAAGCTGCGCGAGTTCGCGCTGGCGCTCGGCGGCGCGCACCCGGCCGCGGGCACGCCGGGCGAGGCTCCCGCGCACGTCAGTCCCCTCCTCCACGACGAGCAGGCCGCGAAGGCGGGGCCGTATGGGGATTTGATTGCGTTCCCCAGCTTCGCCGTCGTCTTCGCCATCCGGCCCTTCGGCTCGGCGGTGGCGGACCCGGAGCTGGGCGTGAATCTGCTGATGCTGGTGCACGGCGAGCAGGAGCTGGAGTTCCTGGACGTCATGCGTCCGGGCGATGTGATGACCACCACGGGCCGCATCGCGAACATCTATGAGAAGGCGGGCATGGAGTTCGTCGTCGTCACCAGCGAGTCGCGCAACCAGCGCGGCGACGTGGTGGTGAAGGGCACCTGGACCGCCGTCATCCGCGGTTCGTAGTCCCCCGCTCGCGCCATGAGGATCGCCTTCTGCGGCACCCATCGCGCGGGCAAGTCGACGCTCATCGAGGAGCTGGCGGAGCTGCTGCCCTCTTCCTACGTGACGGTGGATGAGCCGTACCACCAGCTGGAGGAAGAGGGGCACGAGTTCGCGCAGCCCCCGTCCCTGGAGGACTTCGAGGCACAGCTGGTTCGCTCCCTCGAGAACCTGGCGGAGGAGGACGGGCGCGACGTGTTGTTCGACCGGTGCCCCGTGGACTTCCTCGGCTACCTGCGGGCCCACGAGGACGGTGACGCGTTCGACCTGGACGCGTGGCTGCCGCGGGTGCGCGAGGCCCTGCGCAAGCTCGACCTGGTGGTGTTCGTCGGCATCGAGTCGCGGGATCGGATCGCGCTCTCCGCCTCGGAGGACGCGGAGCTGCGGCAAGCCGTGGACGAGACGTTGAAGGAGCTGCTCCTCGACGACCCGCATGGGCTCGGCGTGGCGGTGCTCGAAGTCGAGGGGAGTCCGAGGGCGCGTGCGAGGCAGGTCCTCGAGCACCTCTCACGGTGACGAGGCGCCCGCCGCGGACCGTGGGCTGGCGGCTCAGACTCGGAGGAGGCGCTCCAGGGACTCACGCTCGTCCTGCAGGGAGCCCCGCTCCGGCTTCGACAAGGTCAGGGTGTCCAGCTCTCGGAGCAGGGACTTCGCCCTCGGCGCGTCGTCCAGCACCACGGCCAACTCAGCGCGCGCCAGGCATGCGCGTGCCCGCTCCACCACCGTCCCCCCGTCGGGCTTCTTCAGCGCGGCATCGAGGACCTTGGCCGCGGAGGCGTCATCGTTCTTGAAGTCGCGCAAGCGGCGCGCGGTCTTCAGCGCCTTGGCCAGGGCGGACTGGGGCTCCTGCCCGTCATCCCCGTGGCCCGAGGGCTCGTCACGACGGATGAAGATGACCGAGTTCCCGGAGGGGTCGACGATGGTGAAGCGCGACTGCCCCGTCCGCATCCGGGTGATTCGGGGGACGCCACGCAGGGGCAGCTTTCCGTACTGCTCGCGCAAGGCGCTCGCGAAGTGCTCGTGCAGACGTTCGACCTCGTCCACGATGATGAGACAGGTGCTGAAGGCCGTCGCCGGGTCCAGGCCCTTCAAGCCGAAGAAATGGAGATGCGCGCCCCCTCGTCGGGTCGCCGCGTAGGGATTCGGCGTGCGCTGTTTGTACGTCACGTCGAAGCCCAGCAAGCCGTAGAACGCGAGCGTCGAGTCCAGCTCGACACAGGGCAACGCCGGGATGCTGGCATCCGCATGCATGGCAGGTGCTCCTCTTCAACGGAGGTCCTGGAGAAACCACACAACAAGACAGGAACCTGTCATCCAGACAGCTCTCTGTCAATCAGGCCAGACGGAAGGAAGGCACAGCCGCCGAAGCGGGACTCAGGCGGCGGCGATGACGCCTTCGTCGAGGAGCTGCGCGAGGATGCGGGCGGTGTCCAGCCGCGTCATGCCCGACAGCGAGAACAGGTCCTCGAACGTGACGGCGCCGTCGATCTGCGCGAGCACGAAGCCCGCTCGGTGGTCCAGGCTGAGCCAGATGATGTCGTCGGCCTGGAGCCGGACGCGAGGCACCCGCCCCAGGTCTCCGAGCTTCGACTCCAGCATCGCCATCAGCATCCGCTCGCTGCGCGCGCGCAGCGCCTCGACGCGAGGGTCTCCAGGCGCCAGCTCCTGCGCCTTGAACAGCAGGTCCACCGCGCCCGAGTGGTCATCCAGCTCCAGCAGGTCCGCCGCGCCGCGCAGCAGCCGCTCCAGCTCGCTCTCCGTGGCGGGGACGCCGTACTCGTCCGTCTCGCCCTCGGGGACGCCGTACTCCTGCGTCGTGGACTCGTCGCGCGCGAGCAGCTCCAGCACGTCGCTCCCCGGCGAGGGCTCGTCGACGTCGGGAATCAGCACGCTGGGGGAGCGCTCCTCGTCCTCCTCGTCCAGCGGCCCGCCCTCCCCTTCCGCCC
>NZ_SRLW01000353.1:0-9594 GCF_006518215.1 Myxococcus sp. AB025B | reverse complement strand
GCCCTCCCCCACCGCGTCCACCTGGGTCCAGGTCTCCGTCGCCGAATCAAAGACATCCGCGCTGGTCGGATACCCGCCCCCCTCCGTCGTGCCTCCCGTCACCAGCACCTTCTTCCCCGCGCCCACCGCCGTGGCCACGGGGTGGTGGCGGGCCACGGGCGCGCTGGCCGTCATGCTCCACCTGGGCACCGGGTCGCCCCCATCCCCCGGGAAGTAGAGCTCCGAGGTGGTGACCACCGCGCTGTCATCGGAGCCTCCCGTCACCAGCACCTTGCCGCTGTATAGGAGGGCCGCGGCGTGGCCATGGCGCGCCGTCGCGGGACTCAGCGCCGCGGTCCACGTGAAGTCCTGGCTCACCAGCTCCGCGCTCTTCAGCGCGCCGCTCGCGTTGCGGCCCCCCGTCACCAGCACCGTGCCCGACGACAGCCGCACCGCCGTGTGTCCAACGCGAGCCGTGGCCATCCTCCCCGCCGGAGACCAGGCCTGGTCCCTGGGGGAATAGCCCTCCGAGACATCGAGCTCGGCGCCCGAGGACTCGCCGCCGGTCACCAGCACCACGCCGGAGTACAGGAGCGTCGCCGTGTGGCCCGAGCGCGCCGCCGTGAGCCCCTGCGTGTCGCCCATCCTCGGGCACTCCGGAATGCCAATGGCGGAGACCGTCACCTGCGTGGATGCTCCCAACCGGCTGCTCGCGGTGAGCGTGACGGTCGCCGCGGGAGCCTCGATGCAGTCCGGCGCGGTCCATTCGACCTCCGTCGTCGTGGCCGTGTCGCGAGCCGTTCCCAGGCTCCCCACGTTCGAGGACCAGGTGAACTGGAGCGGCTCGCCCGCCGGGTCCTTCGCGCCCGCCTGGAGCCGCAGCGTCCCCTTCTTCTCCACGTAGAGCACCGAGGCCGGCACCTGCTCGAAGGCGGGCACGCAGGCGTCTGGATGACGCTGGCACCAGGTCTTCTCGCCCTCGTCGAAGTCGACACAGCCCGCGAGGAACACCAGGGCGCCCCAGAGCATCGCGACGAGCCACGAGCACGTCTTCACGGCCACCTCCCGGAGACGAAGGCCGAGGTGCCATCCGTCCCCAACACCACCGCGGGGTCCCGAGGCCGCGACGTTCCCCCCCACAGGTACAACCCCGTGGCCACGCCCAGCCCCACCACGCCCGCGCCGGCGAGCACCGCGCTCACCGTCTGCAAGGTCCTTCCCCGCGAGGACGTGTCCTTCATCCCGGACATCGTCTCGGGGGCGCCGGACGCCTGGGTCAGCTTGGAGTGCTGCCCCCGCGCCATCAGCCACGTCACGCCCGAGCCGACCAGGAGTCCTCCCCCCACCGCGCCCGTCAACCACACCCGCCGTGGCACCGAGGCCTTCGTGCCGGCATCCGAGACCTCCGCTGTCACCCGTCGCTCGCGCGGCGGTGCCGCCGCGTCCAGCTCTCGCTTCACCTGTCCTCGCAGCGACTCGAAGCGCTCGGAGACCTTGGGCGAGACGGAGAGCGGGAGCTTCGCGTCCGGCTGGAGGAACAGGGCCGCCTTGAAGGCCGCGTCGGACGAGGTCGACTGCCCCAGGTCCGCCAGGATGACGCCCTCGTAGAGCGACAACAGCGCGTCATCCGCCTGGCTCCTCGACAGCCGCTTGGCCCGGGAGATCTGCTCCAGCGCCTGCTCGTACTCGAGGTCGTTGTAGAGGCGGGTCGCGGCCAGCACATAGGGCCGCACCGTGCCCTGCTCCTGCGCCCCCGCCGGGAGCGCGCTCCCCAACACCAGGCTCATCACCACCACGAGAATGGGACGCGTCCGAACAGAAGTCTTCATGGGCTCCACGAGCAGGCACTCCGTCGTGAAGCCCCAGCTGAAGACAGACACCGGCACGCTGGCGACAGGGCCTCGCGAGACTGTCTCGAATCCAACAGAAACCCAGACTCAGGGCTCCCGTGTCTGGAGAAAGCTCGAACCGAGGCGGAATGAGCGCCGCCTTGTTGGCACGTCCTCCGCGAGCAGGGGGAGCCCGCGGAGGACGTTGGCCCACCGTGGAGGACACGGTGGGGGCCGACTTCAGGGGCGACAGTCGGACGCGTTGTTGTCGCTGTTGTCCTTGTTGTTGAGGACGAAGGGGAACCCGCACCCGGCCGGAGAGCCGCACGACTCGCGGCCCGCGAGCGGGTTGCCGCAGCCGTCACCGTCGCGGTCCTCGTACCAGCTCAACCGCTGGAAGGCGCCCGAGCGGGTGTCCTCGCAGTCATCCGGCTCGGTCGCCAGATAGGTCCCCTGCACCAGGACGTTGCCCGTCGCGGGGGCCACCAGGTTCGTCGGGTTGGTGCACCAGCGCAGCTTGAAGCCCGGGCCCGCGTGGCCGTCGCGGTCCGCGTCGCCGTACCAGAGCCGCGTCCCGCCCGCCGAGGCCGGCAGGTCCGGGGCCACGTCGTTCTTGTCCCCGTCGCAGTCGTTGTCCACCTGGTCGGAGAAGGCCCCCGCCTCGCACAGCTCCGTCGGGCCCGGGTTCACGCTCGCGTTCGCGTCGTTGCAGTCGCTGGAATCCTCCACGTAGCCCGCGAGGCGGACGCACCGTTTCTGCGTGTCCGTCTTCGCGCCGTACCCATCCCCGTCCGCGTCGCGGTACCAGGCGGTGCCGTTGACGGCGCCCTCCGTGTTCCCGTCGCAGTTGTTGTCCAGCTGCGGGCCCGTCTGCTCGCAGACCTCGCTGGCGCCCGGATACGTGGTGTCGCGGGTGTCGTCGCAGTCCGTCCTGCTCGCCACGTGCTGGGGCGGAGCCGCGCAGGCCTTCACGGCCGTCGCATCTTTGCGACCGTGGCCATCACCGTCGCTGTCCGGGTACCAGGACGGCCAGTGGCCCTGGTCGTCGTCGATGGCTCCGTCGCAGTTGTTGTCCTTGAGGTCGCAGACCTCCGGCGCGCCCTGGTAGATGGAGGCGTCACTGTCCGACGTGTAGTCGGGGTTCTCGGGCGGCGCGTCGCACTGCTGTCGGACGTCGGGCCCATAAACAATCCAGCCAGAGCTCTCGGGACGCGCACAGCGCAGCTGCACGGTGCTGAGATAGACGGCCCTGTCGCCATCCAGGTCCAGGACCCAGTCCTTGGGATTGGTGAGCGCCCGCCTGCTCCCCGCCGCGGGCTCGCCACACACGCGCGAGGAGCCCGCGCTCGTTCCGAACCCATCACTGTCGTTGTCCACGAACCACGTGCGAGGACCATGGCCAAGCACCAGATAGACGGCGCCCGCGTTGCTGCTGAACCCAGGCGCGCCGACGGCGAAGTCGGCCGAGCCGTCCGCGTCCACGTCGCCGAGCGCCACCAGGGACCTGCCCAGTTCGCTGGCCGCCGCGGGCCCCATGAGCCGGCCGCCCGCCGACAGCGAGACGTTCCCCGTGAACCGCGTCGCCGCGCCGTAGACTCCATAAGAGTATGAGCACGCAATTTCGCATTTCAATCAATCGGGGCCCGTCTTGCTCAGCAGGACTGCACAACTACAATCAACACCAACCCCTTCGCGCCCATACAGACAGTCTCAGACTCCCAGTCCCAGCCCCTGTCAGCTCAGACCTCGGGGACGCCGTCGGCGTGTGTCAGTCTTGTCTCGGGCCTGTGATTCCGAGTCCAGACAAGGCTTTGCGAATGTCTCCAGGGTGCCCGGAGGGGGTTCAGCTCCACCCCACCCCGGGCCCGCACCGTGCTACGAGGGCCCCATGTCGAAGACGCCGCCCACCTCCCGCCCGCCTGTCGTCCTCGTGGGCGTCCAGTTCCCCACCGTGTCGGACACGGAGCACGCCGCGGACCTCGCGGAGCTGACGCGGCTGGTGCACACCCTGGGCTACGACGCCGTGGCGACGGTGAGCCAACGCCGGGGCGCGCTCGCCACGGGGACGGTGCTCGGCAAGGGGAAGCTCAAGGACCTGGCCGCGCTCACCGGAGGTCCGGGCGTCGTGTCGTCGGGCGCGCGTGACAGGACCAGCAAGGCCCGCGCGAAGTGGGAGGCCGCCCAGGAGGAAGGCGCCGAGGACGACGTCCCCGAGCCCTTTGGCGACGGGCCGGAGGCGGTCGACGCCCCCGAGGAGGATTTCGACCCCGAGGACGAGGAGACGTCCGAGACCGAGCTGGACGCGAGCGGCCCCCGGCCCACGATGGTGGTGGTGGACCACGAGCTGTCGCCCAGCCAGCTTCGCAACCTGGAGAAGGCCACGGGCGTCCCGGTGATGGACCGCACCGGCGTCATCGTCGACATCTTCCACCGGCACGCGCGCAGCCACGAGGCCCGCATGCAGGTGGAGATCGCCCGGCTCAGCTACCTGGCGCCCCGGCTCCGGGAGTCCTCGGGCGGGAGCGAGCGACAGCAGGGACGCGGCTCGGGAGACTCCGCGGTGGAGCTGGACCGGCGGAAGATTCGAGACCGGCTCGCGGAGCTGCGCGCGGGCCTCGCCGCCATCGAGAAGGAGCAGGACCAGCGCCGGTACGCCCGCCGCGAGCAGCTCCGGGTGGCCCTGGTCGGCTACACCAACGCGGGCAAGTCCTCTCTGATGCGCGCGCTCACCGGGAGCGAGGTCCTGGTCGCCGACCAGCTCTTCGCCACGCTGGACACCACCGTGCGCGCGCTGCATCCGGAGACACGCCCCCGCGTGCTCGTCTCCGACACCGTGGGCTTCATCCAGAAGCTGCCGCATGACCTGGTCGCCTCGTTCCGCTCCACCCTGGACGAGGCGCTGGAGGCGTCGCTGCTCCTGTACGTGGTGGACGCCTCCGACCCGACGTGGCCCTCACAGCTGGAGGTCACCCGGACCGTGCTGCGTGAGATTGGCGCCGACGTGGTGCCGAGCAAGCTGTTGCTCAACAAGTGCGACCGGCTGGAGGAGGCCGCTCGCGACGCCCTGCGCGCCGAGCACCCGGACGCGGTGCTGCTGTCCGCCCACCGCCCCGAGGACGTCGCCAGCCTGCGTCTGGACATCCTCCGCTTCTTCGAGGCGTCCATGGTGGAGGCCCAGCTGAACATCCCCTACTCGAGCCAGGGACGCATCGGCGAGGTGTATGAGCACACCACCGTGCTGGCCGAGGAGTACGACGAGCACGGCCGGAAGCTGCGCGTGCGCGGCCTGCCCGCCGCGATTGCAAGGCTCACGCGCGCCTTTCCCGCGGAACAGACGGAGCCAGGCTGATTCCCATCCAGGAAGTCATGACACTCGGCCATTGAGAAAACAGGGCAACGATTCAACAGACGGACCGTGCGTTCATCTGGCGGATGGTTGTCCGTGTATTCCTCTTGTTAGGAATCCGGGTCCACCTTGAAAAGGGGTTCCCGATGTCTCACTGGAGAAGTGTCGTCGCATTGGTCGCGGGGTTGTGGAGCACCACCACGCTCGCGCAGGCGCCCGTCTTCCGCGCGGAGCAGGACCGCGCGGGGCAGCTTCGCGACGAGCGTGGCCGAACCCTCTACCTCGTCGACCTGGAGGAGTCCGCGACGCACGCGTTCCTGGCGAAGGCAGCGCCCCCGGCCGACGGCTTCGACAGCCACCACGACCTGCCGACCCGGCACCTGGTCAATGACTTGCGTCTGGCGCACGCCGTCACGCCCACGCACCTCATCAGTCACGTCGGGAAGGGCTTCTCGGCCTATCTCACCGAGGAGCAGGTGGAGCGGCTGAGCAAGGACCCTCGCGTCAAGCGACTCACCGAGGACGCGCCCGTGGACTTCAGCGCCGTGTGGAGCAACTCCGGGACGACGACCGTCACGCCCTGGGGCATCCAGGCCGTCGGCGGTTCACAGACGAGCAATGGCTCGCGCACCGTCTATGTGCTCGACACCGGCGTGGCGCCCCACACGAACCTCCCGTTCCTCGAGCGGCTCGTGGCCATGCCCGGCAACTCCCCCACGGGCTGCTATCCGCACGCGACGCATGTGGCGGGAATCATCGGCGCCAGGCCCACGCCCCAGGGCGGAGTGGTGGGCGTCAACAAGGGAGCGCGCATCGTCTCGGTGGCCGTCGGACAGAATGAGCCGGGCGTCACGACCTGCTCGTCCGGGGGGACCTACGTGGGAATCGGGCTGGGGCTGGACCTCATCTATTCGCGCATCCTCGCCTCCGGCACCGTCGGCATCATCAACATCTCGATGAACGGCCCCGACTTCAAGGAGGGCAGGACGCTCGGCGACAAGATGCGGGTCCTCGCGACCCCGAACCCGTCCGTGGGCTACCCCGGCGCGTTCATCGCCCAGTCCGCCGGGAACGACCACCGGGACGCGTGCAACTCCTCGTTCAACACGCCGAGCCCCAGCGACGGAATCATGGTCGTCGGCGCCATCGACAGCAACGCACAGCCTGTCCAGCTGCTGGCGGGCGTGAACGCCATCCGCAACCAGCCGCTCGCGGGCGATGGCGCGGGCTCGAACTACGGCCGGTGCGTGGAGACGTGGGCTCCCGGCAACGTCATCCGCTCGACGTGGCCCGGAGGCTACGCCGACCTGTCCGGCACGTCGATGGCGGCGCCGCACGTCGCGGGCCTCGCCGCGTTCCTCGCGGAATCGCAAGCACTGACGACCCCCGCGCAGATCGAACAGGCGGTCCGGGCGCGCCACGTGACGAACTCCGGCTCCACCGCGACGGTGCCCAACCTGCAGCTTCAGTCCGTCATCGCCCAGCCCACGGTGGCGCTCGGCAACAACGGCCTCGCCGGCCACTTCCAGCAGTACAACAGCGACCCGTTCATCCTGCGCTACGGCTCGAGCGGCGCGGCGCGCTGCTCCATCAAGTCCTATCGGAACAACGTCCTCCAATCCCAGGCCGTGAACCTCACGCCCACCGGCACCGTGCCCACGGCGCCGCAGACGCCGGGCCAGTACCGGTGGGTGCTGGAGTGCGCGAACGCCGCCAACACGCGCCTGGCCACCACGCAGATCACGGCGACCATCGTCCGGGGCATCACGAAGGTGGTCTGGGTCATCACGAGCACGAGCACGGGCAACGTCCCGCAGGAGTTCTCCGGGGCGAGCGTCCGCATCGACACGAACCGGTTCTCCTGGGCCCCCAACACGATGGTGTCCCAACGCTACGAGAGTGTGGGCGCCGACGCGTGCGTGGTGACGACCACGGGGCTCAGGAACTTCGGTTGGGACACGCATGAGTTGTGGAGCAGCGGCACCTATTCCCCGTCGCACGACTTCGGGACGCTCCTGCTGGGCAACCCGGCCACGCTGCCGGCGCCCGGGCCCTTCGACCTGGTTCGCTGGCACGTCGAGTGTACCAACGCCGAGGGCAGCTCCCTGGGCGCCACGATCCACGGCTTCCAGAGCCTCTGAGGCGAGCACGCACACAGGACGCCGGGCTTCCCAGGGCGGAGGCCCGGCATCCCTGGCCGCGCGCTACTTCACGCAGTTGCCCCAGCCGCGCTTGCCGTTCATGACGGACATCTCCCAGTAGCGCGTGCCCGCGTTGTAGTCGACGCTCACGCCATCCGTGAAGCTGTTGTCATCGAACTTCCCGCCCACGCCGGAGAGCGCGCACGCGACGCCGCCCGGGTTGTACGCCAGCGTCTCCGTGAAGCCGCCCGGGTCCCCGGCGATCCACAGCCAGCCGCCATGGTCCTCGGGCACGTTCACGCAGACGGCCCGGCCGCCGCCGGCACCCGACAGGTTGCCACCCAGGTACCAGTTGAGGCCGTCGTTCCACACGCGCACGTAGTCGGAGTTCGACGCGAAGCCGCCGGACGCCGTCACCTGCGTGAGGAAGCAGCGCCGCTGCGCCGTCACGGCGCCGAGCAGCCGGGCCGCCTGGCCCTGGGCCCAGGACATCTCCGTCGTCCGTCCGGCCGACGTGTAGATGCACTGCACGCCCACTCCCAACGCCTTGCTGTTGTTGTGGCTCACGAAGAGGATGTAGTCGCCCGCGGACTGGAGCACGCCACCGGTGGCCCAGCGGCCCGCCACCGCGGGCTTCAGGTTGCCTTGCAATCCCGAGAGGAAGCACGTGCGGCCCGTCGTCGTCCCGATGTTGGTGGACGTGTAGCCGTTGGCCGTGGTCCCCCACCAGTAGGCGTTCTCGACGCCGACGGCCTGCGTGGTCTCGCCCGTCT
Source organism: Myxococcus sp. AB025B (assembly GCF_006518215.1). NCBI lineage: Bacteria > Pseudomonadati > Myxococcota > Myxococcia > Myxococcales > Myxococcaceae > Myxococcus > Myxococcus sp. AB025B. Next base: position 1,526 of record NZ_SRLW01000353.1, on the reverse strand, counting down.
CCTCCGCCACGGGCGCGGCGGCGCCCTCGGTGCCTGGAGCCTCCTGCTCCACGCCACAACCCACCGCGAAGGCCGCCAGAGGCATGGCCAGACACCAGCGCTTCATCACAGTCATCCGGTTCATCGTCCCAACCCTTTCCAGAGAGACATCGGAACGCTCCTCGCGTGACGCCACGGGATGCGGCGCAGCGGGACAGAGCGGGTTGGCCCCTGAGCAACGGGGGTGCCAGCGGGCGCGCCCTCGGAGCGCCTCCTTCCTCCAGCAAGCGTTGCCGTGAATGCGTGCGCTGGGCGCGGCAAGGCCCGCCGGGGGACGGCAGGGATTGCCGTCCACGAGCGGGCCTGGTTCAGGACCGACCCCTCCAGCAGTGAATCCTTCTTGACAGAGAGTCACACTGCGGGCGAGATTCCTCTTCACCATGAACAATCTCAGCTCACTCCCCAAGTCTCAGTCGGCTCGGTCTCCGCAGAACGTCGAGACCGAAGAGTTCAAGCTGGAAATGCTCGACTGCGGCCCTGGCTATACCTACTCCAACAGCGAGGCGGTCTGTTTCAGCTGCTTCTGTGGCAGCGGCTGTCTGTGTGGCTGCACGGGCACGTCCGACCCCTCCGCCTGATTCAACGCCCGGACGCCGACGCCCCGTGGTCTCTTTGCGTGAACTGCCATTCCTCGGCGTCGGCATCGGCTTCCGGCCGGAGCTGCAGAAGGAGCAGTCGAGGCATCTGGATCGGATCGACTGGTTCGAGCTGATCGCCGACCGCTACCTGCGCTCCGTGCCCGAGAGCATCGAGCGCGCCCGGGCCATGAAGGGCCGTCAGGCGCTCGTGCCCCATGGTCTCGAGCTGTCCGTCGGGACCGAGGGGCCGCTGGACCTCGCCTACTGTGACGAGGTCGCGGAGCTGGTGCGCACGCTGCGCGCGCCCTTCTACAGCGACCATCTGTGCATGACGAAGGCAGGGGGGTTCGAGATCGGCCAGCTCACCCCGCTGCCGTTCACGGAGGCCGCCGCGCGTCGAGCAGCCCGGAAGGCCCGCGACATCCAGCGGATGCTGGGCGTGCCGTTCCTGCTCGAGAACGTCTCCTACGGCTTCGCCTTCCCCAGCCCGATGACCGAGCAGGCCTTCGTGTCGCGGGTCGTCACCGAGGCGGACTGCGGCCTGCTGCTGGACCTCACCAACGTCTTCATCAACTCCCAGAACCACCGGTACGACCCGTACGCCTTCCTGGAGGCGCTCCCCCTGGAGCGCGTCATCCAGATCCACCTGGCGGGGGGCGAGAAGCACGGCGGACGCTGGGTGGACAGCCACAGCCAGTCGGTCGACGCGCATCCGGAGGTGTGGCGCCTGCTGGAGTACGTCGTGGCTCGCAGCCCGGTGCGCGCCGTGCTGATTGAACGGGACCAGAACTTCCCCGAGGAGTTCCAGGAGATGCTCCAGGACATCGAGCACGCCCGGGACATCCTCGGACGCCGGGGCACCGTGGAGCCCCCGCTCCCCGCCGCCCGCCCGCTGGACCTGGCTTCCTC
>NZ_SRLW01000352.1:0-9658 GCF_006518215.1 Myxococcus sp. AB025B | reverse complement strand
CATGAGGATTTCCCCGAGCCGTCCGCTGGTATGCTCCCGCGCGTGAATCCTTCCTCCGTGGCACCCCCTCCCCCCGGCCGTAAGCGCCGGCTCGGGGAAATCCTCATGGATGCGGGTCTCCTGACCGAGACCCAGCTTCGCTCCGCGCTGGCCGAGCAACGCAAGTGGGGAGGCCGCCTGGGCCTCACGCTGGTGCAGATGCGCTTCGTGGACGAGAGCTCCATGGTGCACGCCCTGTCGCGCCAGCTCGCCATCCCCACGGTGGACCTGGATGCCCTGACGCCTTCGGCTCCGGCGATGCAGGCGCTGCGCGTGGACATCGCCGAGCGCTACACGGTGTTCCCCACCGCCTACGAGCCGTCGAGCAAGCTGCTCACGGTGGCCACGTCGGACCCGACGAACGTGGAGTCGCTCCAGGAGCTGGCGTTCCACACGGGCCAGCGGCTCCAGGTGGTGGTGGCCGCGGCCTCGTCCATCGAGCGGGCCATCCGCCGCCACTACCATGGGGAGATCACCTCCACGACGGCGTCGCCGCTGGCGTTCGGAATCGACGAGCAGACCTTCGAGCTGGCGCCTCCGTCCGAGTCGGCCGTGGAGCTGATGCCCGCCCCGCGCGCGTCGGGCCCGTCGTCCGTCCGGGAGGGTGAGCTCACGCAGCAGGTGGAGGCCCTCACCCAGAAGGTGACGGACCTGGAGCGCATGGTGGCGCAGCAGGCGCGCTCGCTGCGCGCCATGCTGGAGCTCCTGGAGACGCGGGGCCTCGTCACCCGCGACGACTACCTCGCGAAGGTGCGCTGAGGGACGAGGCCCGGCTCAGACGAGGATGAGGTCCTCGTCGCCGCCCGGGGCCTCCACGCCGAGCACCTGCTCCGTGCGGCGGAGGCGCTCGTCGCTCAGCTCGGAGATGAGCACCAGGATTTGAGGGTGGCTGGAGATGAGCGCGTCGAAGTCGGCGCGCGGCAGTCGCAGGAGCGTGGTGTGGCGCCCCGCGGTCACGGTGGCCGTGGCGGGGGTCTTCTGGAGCAGGGAGATTTCGCCGAAGAGGTCTCCCTCCTTCAGCCGCGTGAGCAGGTGCCCGTCCTTGTGCACCTCCACCTCGCCCGAGAGCAGGACGTAGAGCCCATCCGTCTGGTCCCCGTCGCGGATGATGACGTCACCGCGCTCGACGTCGCGGGCGCGGAAGCGCTCCACCAGCGTGCGCCGGTCCTTCCGGTTGAAGGGCCGGAAGAGCGCGGAGGTGTTCATCACGTTGGTGAGCAGACGCTGGCGCACGAACTTCTTCAGGGCCGCGGCCACCTGCGGATGGCTCCGGGAGAGCGAGGCCAGGACGGGCGCGGAGATCTCCAACAGCTGCGTGTCCTCGGAGGCGGCCTCCACGGAGGCGGTGCGCGGCGCTCCGGAGAGGATGGCCATCTCGCCGAAGAACGCGCCGCCCTCGAGCACCGCGAGCTCCACGCGGCGCCCGGCGTCCATCCGGAAGACGCGGGCCCGGCCCTCGCAGATGACGTAGAAGGCATCGCCGTGGCTGCCCTGCTCGATGATGCGCTCCCCCGCGCTGAAGCGGCGCAGCGGGCAGCGCTCGAACAGCTCGATGAAGGCGTCGCGAGGCAGGTCCGAGAACAGCGGGATGGTCGGCAGCGCGTCCAGAGAGGGCGCGTCGGTGATGACCTCCTCGGTGAGGCTGAAGACCTCCTCCTCGTCGGTGACGGCGGCCCTCCCGGCACGCTGATTCAGACCGGCCTGGGCCGCGAGCTCCACGGCGTGCAGCAGGGAGTCCGCTTCGAGCTCCAGCTCGGTGAAGGACGACGGGCGCGGCGTCACCGCGCGCAGCGATGCGCCCAGCTCGCGGGACACCTCGCGGAACGGGACGGCGGTGGCGCCCGCGGGGGGCGTGACCTCCGCGCGGCGCGGGCGCAGGCCCGGAGGCGCCGAGGGCGGGTCGATGACCGTGGGCGTCGGCGGGAGGCCGGGCTCCATCGCCTGTGCATCGCCGATGGGCGAGGACAACGCCTTCCACTTCCCGCTCACTGGGGACTTCGCCGCGGGCACAGGTGCCGAGGGAGGCGTGATTCGCTGCGTGGTGCGCGGCGCGAGTCCTGGAGGCAGTGTGCTCGCCGTGGGGGGCGCACCCGGCTCGGGCTCGCCCACGACGACGTCGAAGCCTTCATCCTCGGAGGCGGTGCTCGTGGAGGGCGCCGGTGCCATCGAAGCCCGCGCCACGGCAACGGTGCTCGAGGGGGAGAGGCCCGCTTCGACCCATCCGGTGCTCGACGGCTCGACCTGCGAGGACAGTGCCTCGTCATCGTGAGTGGTGGGCTCGGCTTCCTGCCCCACGCTCACGGAATGGACGACGACCTCCTCCGAGCTGGAGGTCGTGGAGGACGTCTCGACGGAGAGCTCGAGTCCTTCCGATGCGTCGCCCGACACCGGCTGCGGGGACGGCGCGGGGCGCTCGGGCGGCGGCGGCGCGGAGAGCGCGCTGCCCATGGGCCCTCGGGCCCTTGCGCCCACGGGCGTGCCTCGGCGCGCATAGAGGTTCGCCAGCATCTGCTGGACGCCCTGGTGGCTCGGGTCCAGCTCGAGGATGAGCTTGCTCGCGGCGATGGCGCGCGGGAGGAAGCCCTCCTTCGCGAAGCCCTCGGCGGCGGACTGGTAGGCGGCGACGGCGCGCTCGCGCTCCCCTGCCTTCGCCCAGGCGTCACCCATGCGCAGGCGCGACTGGTGGTCCTTGGGGTCGAGCTTGCAGAAGTCCTCGTACAGCTCGGCGGCCTTGGAGAAGCGCCCCTTGGTGAAGGCCGCGGCGGCGCTGTCCTTGAGCTTGCGTGCTTCCATTACCGAGCCCCCTCCGAAGCCGTGCCCCCCTTCGCCAGCGCCGCGCCCGCCGCGTCACGCACGGTCCGGAAGTAGTCGCTCTTGAGCGCATCGAGGAACTCCGAGTGCGTCGTCGCGCCCATGCGCTTGAGCGCCGTGGCCGCCGCCGCGCGAATCTCCGGCAGGTCGTGGAACAAGTCCCTCGCCACCACGTCGGCCGCCTGTGCATCCCCGATCGTCCCGAGCGCCAGCAGCACGTCGCGCCTCGCCACGCTGTTGGTCTCGTCGAGCGCCTTGATGAGCGTGGGCACCGCGTCCTTCGCCTGGATGCGCGCGAGCACCACCGCCGCGAGCGCCGCCTCCGGCCCACCCTCCTTCACCACGCCCTGGAGCACCGCCGACGCCGACGCCGGCACCCCGGGGCCCTTCGCCAGCGCGTCCAGCACGAGCAGCTTCTCGCCGCCCATCTTCGGCAGCGCCTCCAGCAAGGCCACCTGCCCCGCCTCGCCCGACTCGGCGAGCGCGTGCGCCAGCGTCTTCTGGAGATCCCTCTCGGGCTCGAAGATTCCCTCGCGAGCCACGGCCACGCCCTCGGCGCCCAGGCGCGTCAGGCCCACGAGCGCCGCCGTGCGCAGGGGGATGCTCGGGTCCTGGCTGTATCCCTTGAGCAGCTCCAGGGCGCCCGGCGCGCGCAGGGTCCCCAGCGCGCGAATCAGCGTCGCCAGCGGGACGAGCCGCTCGGCCTCCACGTCGTCGAACAGCTCGCTGGGCACGCGGGGCTTGACCACGGTGCGGCCCGCGTCCTTGGCCCGCTGCGCGTTGAGCGCCTTCACCCGCTCGAAGAGCGAGGCGTGGCGGGACGCGCGCTCGTCATTCGGCGAGGCCGCGACGTGCGGGGAGGTCGTGGCGGACGGGTCGAACCCGGCGCCGTACGTCTCGGGGAGCTTCTGGGTGACCCAGTCCGAGCGCAGCGCCTCCAGCCCCTTGGCCTCCTGCTCGTAGAGCTTCTGGAGCTGGGGCACGACGGACGCGTCGCCCACCGCGGCCACGGCGTCCACCGCGAGCATGCGCAGCGTGGCATCGTTCTGGTTGAGCCACGGCGTCACCTTCGCGAGCAGCGGCTGGGCCACGGGCCCGAGCCCGGCCACGGCCTGGAGCCCGCTCGCGGCGGTGGTGGGGCGCGCCAGGCGCTCGCCGATGGGGTCCAACGGGCAGCCGCCGCGGGTGCGCATCGCCAGGGCCGCCGCGAGCGCGTCGGACGGGGCACCATCGAGCGCGACGGCGCACAGCGCGGTGTCGGTCTCCGGCGTGCGCGGGAAGGACAGGATGGCGTCGATGGCCATCGGGCTCACCGCGCTCTTCTCCACGGCCACGGCCTGGAGGCGCGGCGCGGCGGCGGGGTCCTGCAGCTTGCTCAGCGCGATGATGGCGGACTCGCGCAGCTCCGGGAAGCTCTCGTCGAGCAGCAGCGCGATGTCGCCCACGGCCCGCTTGTCCCCCGCGTCGCCCAGGCCACGCACGGCGGCGGCGGCGAGGATGACCTGGCTGTCTCGGACCAGGGGCAGGAGCCGATTCACGGCCTCGGGACGACCGCTCTTGCCCAGCTCCTCGGCGGCGCCGACGCGCTCGGGGAGCTCGCCTTCGGTGAGCGTGAGGAGGTTGCGGTCCCACTGGCCCTTGGCCTCGGCGGCCACGACTTCCGCCATGGCGCCCGGCACATTGGCGTTCTTGAGGGCCTGGACGATGACCTGGCGGGTGGTGCGCCCCCGGCGCCCGTACTGGAGCGTGAGGTAGGCCTTGGCCTTGTCGTTGCGCACCTTGGAGAGCGCCATGGCCGCGCGGCCCTGGACCTCCTCGTCGGAGTCCTCGAGCAGCTCGCCCAGCAGGTCGACGACGCGAGGATCCTGACTCTCGCCGAGCGCGACGGCCGCCTCCGCGCGGACGATGGATGCCAGGTCCTTGGCCGCGCGGGTGAAGAGGATCAGGTCATCGGGATTGCCCTGTCCGGCGAGCTTCTTCACCGCCAGGGCGCGGACCTCCGGTCGAGGACTCTGGAGGTCTGCGAGGAGCTGGTCCCGGCTCCCGTTGCAACCGAGGACCAGGGCCAGCATGAGGATGTAGGGGCGTGCGCCGGTTCGCATCGGTCTCCGCGGAGGGAAACGGTGGAAAAGTCGCGGGGGGTTATATCAACACCCCCTTTGTCGCCCAATCCGCCGTGTGGTCCTCAGCGAGGCCGGCGAGGTCCCTTGGAAGGTCCGCCGGACCGGCCGCCGCGCGGAGCCTGAGCGCTCCAGCGGGGCTTGGAGCCCGATTCCTTCTTCTTTCCCCAGTCCTGGAAGCCCTCGGACTTGCGACCGCCCGTAGGCGCGGCCCCTCGGGCGCCCGCGCGGACGACCCGCTCACGGGGAGCGCCACGGTCGTCGTAGGGGGCCCAGCTCTTCCCCTCGCCGCCTGCTCCCTTGGGGCTCCTGCCGCCGGGCTTCGCGCCGAAGCTGCCGCGGCCTCGCGGAGGGCCCTTGTCGCCGAACGAACGACGCGCCGGGCCACCCTCGCTCCGAGCACCCCCGAAGCGGGGACGGCCTTCGCCGCTGGCGGAGCTGCCGCCACGACCGAACCGGGCCTGTCCCGTGCCTCCCGCGCCGCGGGGACCCCGAGGACGATCCTCGTCACCGGCGCCGAAGGACTTACGAGCCGGACGACCCTCGTCACTGCCGAACGTCTTGCGAGCTGGACGATCCGCACCACCGGCGCCGAAGGACCTGCGAGCCGGACGATCCTCGCCACCGGCGCCGAAGGACCTGCGAGCCGGACGACCCTCGTCACTGCCGAACGTCTTACGAGCCGGACGATCCTCGCCACCGGCGCCGAAGGACTTGCGAGCCGGGCGACCCTCGTCACTGCCAAAAGACCTACGGGCCGGACGATCCTCGCCACCGGCGCCGAAGGACTTACGTGCAGGGCGATCTGTGCCGCCGGCGCCGAAGGGCTTCCGGGTAGGCCGATCCTCGCCACTGGCGCCGAAGGACTTACGAACCGGACGATCCTCGCTGCCCGCTCCAAAGGACTTACGAGCCGGACGACCCTCGTCACTGCCGAACGTCTTGCGAGCCGGGCGCTCCGCACCACCGGCGCCGAAGGACCTGCGAGCCGGACGACCCTCGTCACTGCCGAACGTCTTGCGAGCCGGACGATCCGCACCACCGGCGCCGAAGGGCTTGCGAGCCGGACGACCCTCGTCACTGCCGAAGGACTTGCGAGCCGGGCGACTCTCGTCACTGCCAAAAGACCTACGGGCCGGACGATCCTCGCCACCGGCGCCGAAGGACCTGCGAGCCGGACGACCCTCGTCACTGCCGAAGGACTTGCGAGCCGGGCGACTCTCGTCACTGCCAAAAGACCTACGGGCCGGACGATCCTCGCCACCGGCGCCGAAGGGCTTGCGAGCCGGGCGACCCTCGTCACTGCCAAAAGACCTACGGGCCGGACGATCCTCGCCACCGGCGCCGAAGGGCTTGCGAGCCGGGCGACTCTCGTCACCGCCGAACGTCTTGCGCGCCGGACGCCCCTCACCGCGAGCACCCTCGCCCCACTCCTTCCGAGCGGGACGCGCGAAGCGCGACGGTCCTCCCTCCGCGCGCGGTCCACGCGAGCGCGGAGCATCCCCGCTCCCGAACTCCTTGCGAGCCGGACGGCCCGCGCCCGCACGGTCCCGGCCGAAGCGCGCGAGCCCCGAGCCACCCTCACCCGCCGGCTTCCGCTCCGCACGGGCCGCGGGCTTGCGGCGCACCGGCGCCGCGTCATCATCCATGGCCAGCTCGTCCTCGTCCGCCTCATCGAAGCCCGGCGCCGCGCGACCATGGCGCCGAGGCGGCAGCCGCAGGTCCGACGACGGAGGCGACGCCTTCCCGTCGGCCACCTCGTTGAGCAGCTCGACCTCCGCCTTCTTCAGCGGACGCAGCTCACCCGGACGCAAGCCCTCCACACCCACGCCCGCGTAGGCCGGACGGAACAGGCGCACCACCGGGTGACCCACGGCCGCGCACAGCCGCTTGATGAGGTGCGGACGGCCCTCCGCCACGACGATCTTCAACCACGTGTTCTTCTCGGCGGCCTCGAACACGCCCACCGACACCGGCGTGGCCATGCCGTCCTCCAGCCGCACGCCGCCGCGCAGCTTCTCCAGCGTCGGCGCGTCGGGCTGGCCCTTCACCTTCGCCAGATACGTGCGAGGCACCTGGAAGCTCGGGTGCGTCAGCTTGTGCGCCAGCGCGCCATCATCCGTGAACAGCAGCGCTCCCTCGGCGTCGTAGTCCAGCCGGCCCACGGGGAACAGGCGCTTGCCCGTCTCCTCCACGTAGTTCGCCACCGTCGGGCGCCCCTGGGGGTCCGACAGCGTGGTCACCACGCCCACGGGCTTGTAGAGCAGGAAGTAGGACGATTCGTCCGGCGGCGTGACGAGCTTGCCATCCACGGAGACCAGGTCCGTCCCCGGCTCCACCCGGCTTCCCAGCTCCGTCACCGTCGTGTTGTTCACCGCCACGCGGCCCGCGGTGATCAGCTCTTCTGCGTGCCGGCGCGAAGCAACTCCCGCGCGGGCCAGGTACTTCTGTAGTCGTTCGGCCGCCATTACTTCCCCTTCACTTGCTGCCCGTCACTCGGGCTTCTGCCCCTCGGGGCCCGTCTCGGGCTTGGGGGCTTTGTCCAGGACACTGGAGCTGGCCTTCTGTATCTGGTCAGCCGCCGCCATGGCTTCCTCCAGGTCCTCCAGCGCGGCCTCGCTCGCCGCCGCGCTCTTCTCCATCCGCTTCGTGAATCCCGGGTCGGAGAGTGCTTCCACCGTCCCCGCCGCTGCCGGTGCGGGTCGTACTTCTTTCTCCACGATTTCGCGATGCTCCTGCGTGAGCTCGTGGAATTCCCGCAGCGTGGGCAACGCCGACAGGTCCTTCAGGGCGAAGAACTCCAGGAATTCACGCGTAGTGCCATAGAGGATGGGTCGCCCCACCTCCTCGCGCTTGCCGAGGATCTTCACCAGCTTGCGGTCGATCAACGCCTTGAGCACGGCGCCGCAATCCACGCCGCGGATGTCCTCCAGCTCGGGCCGGGTCACCGGCTGCCGGTACGCGATGATGGCCAGGGTCTCCACCGCCGCCCGGGTGAGCCGCTGGGGCTTCACGCGCAGGTAGCGCCGGACGTACTCGCCCGAGTGGGGGTCCGTGCGGAACTGCCAGCCGCCGGCCACCTCGTACAGGACGATGCCGCTGATGCCGTCCCGGTGGATGCCGGACAGCTGGTTGAGCGCCTCGGCGATGAGCGTCTGCTCGATGCCGGTCGCCTGATACAGCTCGTCCACGGACAGCGGGCGCTCCGCCACGAAGAGCACGCTCTCGATGACCGTCCGGACGCGGTCCTGCGACAGCTTGCGGCTCTTGGAGACCAGCTTCTCGAACGAGGTCTCCAGGTCGGGCGTGGACTCGGAGTCCTCCTCGATGGCCGCCGCTTCCACCTCGTCCAGCTCGTCCGCCGGGCCGGGGCCCGTGACGGCCGCCAGCTCCTCCTCGGAGAAGGGGCTCGGCCCTCCGGACGCGGCGGACTCCTCGCCGTCTCCGCCTCGGGAGCCTTTCCTACCGGTAGTCACTCTCGTCGACCTCCGTGGGGGCCAGCCGCTCCAGGGCATCCCCGTTGGGCAACAACAGGATGGGCCCGAGCGGCTCGTCCTGTACCACACGGATGAGCCGGCGTTTCACCATTTCCAGAACCGCCAGGAAGGTAACGACAATCTCCTGGCGGGTGGGCGTGTCCTCCTCGTTGAACAGGCTCTCGAAGAGGACCTGTCCCTGGGGACGCAGCCGCCCGACGATGCGCAGGATGGCCTCGGAGAGGGTGATCTTCTCCCGGACCACCTCGTGCTGGACCTTGGGCGTCAGCCGCTCCAGCACCCGGTCCAGCGCCTCGATGAGCTTGAGGACGCTGAACTCCTGCAGGCCCACCTCCTCCTCGGGGATGGGCACCGCCTCCACCGGGACGCTGCGCGCGAACACGTCCCGGCCCAGGATGTCCTGGCGGGCCATGTGCTCGGCGGCGTCCTTGTACTTCTGGTACTCGAGCAGCCGCCGGACCAGCTCCGCGCGCGGGTCCTCGGGCTCCTCCACCGCCGCCAGGGCCTCGCCGCCCTCGGGCACCGCCACCGCGTCCTGGCGGGGCAGCAGCATGCGGCTCTTCAGGTGGGCCAACGTGGACGCCATCACCAGGAACTCCCCGGCGATGTCCAGGTTGATCTCCCGCATCCGCTCCAGGTGCTCCAGGTACTTCTCGGTGATGAGCGCCAGGGGGATGTCGAAGATGTCGACCCGGTGCTCCTTGATGAGATGGAGCAGCAGGTCGAGCGGACCCTCGAAGTTGGGCAGCGCGACGCGGAAGGCGTCCGCCGGGGTCCGGGGCGGGGCGCCTTCGCCGAGGCCTTCATCGGCCGATGTCGGGCGGCCGTCACTCACCGGCGTGTTCCTGGCGGCCCTTCTGGCTGTCGGTGGCTGCTGGTCATCACGCAAGGGCCCGGATTCGCGTGATTCGAGCGCGAACCGGGGGACACACCTCCTTAACAGTGGGTCCCAGGTGGGTCAAACAAACGGCGGTAAACACCCGTTCAGGCCCGGAACCTCATGGGATGCCCACCGCGCGCCGGACCTTGTCCATCAGGACGGAGGCCTCCTGGCGGGCCCGCTGGGCGCCATCCTGGAGGATGCGCTCCAGCTCCGCCGGGTCGCCCGCCAGCTCGGCGTACCGCTGACGGGCCGGTCCGAAGGTCGTGTGGAAGGCCTCCAGGAGCTTCTTCTTGTACTCCCCGTAGCCC